>JBATLS010000001.1:0-2837 GCA_049289435.1 Saprospiraceae bacterium
CATCACTGTACAAACCATTGCCAAATAGCTGGCAGACGACATATTTTCAGGTAGAATATCCCAAATCAGATGATATCTCTGATCCACAGAGAACATACATCCGTGACTTTTTTTATAAAGTGGAAAACTCCATTGCCGCTCAGGATTATAAAGATCCGGGCACAGGATATCGCAAGTGGGTGGACACTAAAAGCCTAATCGATTTTATCATCATCAACGAACTGACCAAAAACCCGGATGCCTACCGATTGAGTACTTTTTTGCACAAACAGCGAGATAGCGACGGGGGAAAATTAAAATTTGGCCCTGTTTGGGATTTCAATCTTGGATTTGGGAATGTAGATTATTGCACTCAGGGAAGTGCGGATGGATTGGTCATCAATACATTCAATACTGTTTGTCCAGGCGACGGTTGGGTCATCCATTTTTGGTGGAAAAAGTTTTTGGAAGATGAAGCTTTGTATAATGAATTAAAACTCCGTTGGAAATCACTCAGAGCAGATCAGTTTTCTGACTCGAGGATCAATTTTATGGTGGATTCTATCAGTACTTTGTTGGGACAGGCACAGGCAAGAAATTTTCAAAGGTGGCTGGTCTTGGGCATTTATGTATGGCCCAACTATTTTGTAGGTTCATCTTATGCATCTGAAGTCACCTGGCTGCGATCCTGGCTAAAAAATAGGCTGACGTATCTGGATAAAGTATGGCAACTTACAAACAGCAATACCGAAGAAGGCGAAGAATTGATTTTTTCTGTGTTTCCCAATCCTTCATCAAAAAGTGTTGTATTAAATTCCAATAAAGAGCTACCGTCCGATCTGACCTTTTCTATATATGACCACTCCGGAAAATCATATTACGCACCCCATCAAAAAATTGATCATCAATCCTTTTCCATAGATATTAGTCAGCTCCCATCAGGCTTGTTGATATTGAATACTCAGATAAATGAGAAGCAATATTCCATTAAAATACTTAAAGAGTAAATCTATCAAAAGGCACGGAGCTGTAGTCCACAGCAATCAAAAATTTGTACTTTTCTTTCTTTACTAATAAAAATATGTGCGCCAATAGTCATAAATTGATACCCTATTCTTCCAGATCCAAATGGCAGATATGATCAAAGCAAACCAAAGAACAAACTTAAATTTTTTGTAAAAAGCTAAGATATAATCTTTTCTGGTGCGATATCTTTTTCGTTTGCGATATGCCACTGAGGATGTTTAGAAAGGTAGATCATCAAAATCTGAAGGCAAGCCACCATCTCCAAATTCTGTATTTTCTTCAAAAACCGGTGGAGCCATCGGAGCAGCCGAAGCCGCCTGAAATCCTTGTCCATCAGGGACGATTTTGTCTATTTTCCAAGCATTTAGATTGGTAAAATATTTACCTTGCCACTCACGGCCTCTGAGGTCAAATGACACTTTTATTTTTTGCCCCTCCTGGCATCCATCGACGATACTACATTTATCTTGAGTCAGTTGAAATTTGACATGTTGTGGATAAGTACCATCTGTGGTGATGACAAATTCACGGGTTTGGAATGAACTGGATTTGCTTTCTGTATCAAATATCTTGTGAAGTATTCCTTCTATTTCGAATGTCATAATATGAGTGATTATATTGGTGATAAAGTATTAATAAGCTTTTGCAAAAACGACTCTTTTGGAAGATGGTTTTCCGGAATATACACACCTGCCTATCTCTTCTGGTGCATTCATTGGAATGCATCTTATCGTAGCTTTGGTTTCTGTTTTGATTTTTTCTTCTGTCTCAGGGGTACCATCCCAGTGGCATAGTAAAAAGCCTCCTTTATTTTCCAGCACTTCCTTAAAGTGGTCATAATCATCTACTCTGGTCACAAGCCCATCTCTGAATGACCTCGCACGCTCAAAAAGATTGTTTTGGATTTCTTCCAATAGATTTTTTACATATTCTGTGACACCATCTAGAGGAATGGATACTTTGGTTTTGGTATCTCTTCTGGCTACTTCTATGGTATTGTTTTGCAAATCTCTTTTCCCCAAACCTAATCTGACGGGAACACCTTTCATCTCATATTCAGCAAATTTATATCCAGGTCTTTTAGTATCGTCAGTGTCAATTTTGACTCTGATCCCTAATGATTTGAGCGATTGACTGATTTCACCAGCTTTTTCCAAAAGTTCAGGATCAGGATTGGGAATAGGTACGATGACTACCTGAAAAGGCGCCAATCTGGGAGGAAGTACCAGACCTTCATCGTCCGAATGAGTCATGATCAGCCCACCAATCAGCCTAGTAGAGACACCCCATGAGGTAGCCCAAACATACTCATTTTCATTTTTGTCATTGCTAAAAGTCACATTGAATGCTTTAGCAAAGTTTTGACCCAGAAAATGCGACGTGCCTGCCTGAAGGGCTTTCCCATCCTGCATCAATGCCTCGATGGTAAAAGTATCATCAGCCCCTGCAAATCTTTCATTTTCAGACTTGAAGCCTTTGATGACTGGCATAGCCATGTATTCTTCGGCAAATCTGGCATATATATCATGGATCAGATGGGTCTCAGCAATGGCCTCAGCTTTATTGGAGTGTGCCGTGTGACCCTCTTGCCACAAAAACTCCGAAGTCCTAAGAAATGGCCTCGTCCTCATCTCCCATCGGACTACATTGGCCCATTGATTGATCAAAATCGGAAGGTCTCTGTAAGATTGAATCCAATCTCTGTATGTATTCCATATGATGGCTTCACTAGTGGGTCTTACGATCAGCTCTTCTTCCAGTTTTGCGTCTGGATCCACCATGAGTTTACCTTTATTATTGGGGTCGTTCTTTAATCTGTAATGGGTGACTAT
>JBATLS010000002.1:0-6240 GCA_049289435.1 Saprospiraceae bacterium
TTGAGCTTCGCCAGTAAATGATTTTAATTCTACAGGGGTAGATTTTTTTCTAAGTTTCATATTGAGAAATTCTACCAAAAGCGAAAATGCGATGGCAAAATATAGATACCCTTTGGGTACAGCACCGATTTCGCTTCCCATGATACTTAGGTGTGCCAAATGTCCGCCCTCTATGATCAGCATAAATCCGATGAGTATCAAAAATGCCAAGCCCAACATTTGGATGGTAGGATGTTCGTTGACAAATCTACCCACAGGTACTGCAAATGCCATCATAATAAGTACAGACACCATGACCGCTATGATCATGATTATTAAAGCTCCTTCCAAACCGTTGGTCATACCTACAGCTGTCAATATGGAGTCAAATGAAAATACGATGTTGATGACGGTAATCTGAATGATGGCATTGGACAAAGACATTTTTTTGCCATTTCCATTTTTTAGATCCGCTTCTTCGCCTTCCAGCTTATGGTGTATTTCTGTCACACTTTTATACAGCAAAAATATCCCTCCCAATATTAAGATAATACTCTGACCCGAAAAACCTGCAGTCACGAAGGAAGTATCAATTTCCAGCCATGGGGCTTTCATACTGATCAGTATAGAAATACCAAGCAAAAGAACGATACGCATCACCATGGCCAATATGAGTCCAATATTGGTAGCTTTAGATTGCAACTCTCTTGGCAGTTTGCTTGAAGTAATAGATATAAAAATAATATTATCTACCCCAAGTACTATTTCTAAAAATGTAAGAGTAAGTAAGCTCAGCCAAACTGATGAACTGCCAAAATCAGGAAATGTAAGAAGTGTGAACAACATATAGATAGGGAAGTTTTAAATTTTAAGAGCGCAAAGGTAACAATTATTGCAATTATTCAGGTATTTAAAAGCATTTCATATGGGGCATCATTTTTTCTTTATGAGTCTGTCTAAATATACATTACGATAGAAGTAATGCCACATAATGCCCTGCGCAGCCTAGAATAACAAAAATATGCCATATAGGATGATGCCACGCCAGTTTGGATCTGACGTAAAAATATACGCCGATGCTGTACGCCGAACCTCCTAACAACAGAAAGATATTGACAATTTTTGGCATATTGAGTGTGATTTCATTATATATCAACAAAACCATCCAACCTAAGACTATATATAAAATGAGAGAAATCAATTCATATTTTGTTTTAAATATCAATTTGAAAACGATACCAAATAATATTATGAACCAATGTATGGTCAAAAACCGGAGTCCCTCGTAGGTAGGGTAGTATATTAAAATAAAAGGGGTATAGGTGCCTCCGATCAGTAGGAAAATGGAAATATGATCCATGATTCTATACCTGTTTTTCCTAATCTCTTGATTGGCAAGATGATACAGAGTAGAACTAAGAAACATAGCACACATACTAACCATAAAAACTATTAGTCCGACAAACATCAATTTGTCTGCTCTATGGACGATCAAAAAAGGAGCGGCCAATAATGAGATCAACAAGCCAAATGCATGGGTGACAACATTGGCTTTCTCATCTGTAGTAAGGTTATTGTACAATGACTTTATATTCACTTCTTTAGACATCACTTCTTTAGACATATTAAATTCCGAATCTCTGTCTATACATTGGGTCTATATTGGTAAAACCCAGTTGAATAGACTGCTGCAAATCTGCCTTGGCTTCTTTCATTTGGTTCATTTCGTTGTATGTTTTTGATCGTTCGTAGTAAAACATACCTTTATTACTACTTTGAAAACTCAAGGCTTGAGTATAAGCAATGATGGCTTCATTTGGTTTGCCTAATAATCTAAGGGCTCTTGCTTTTTCATACCACAAATCAGGATTGGTGGGCACGATTTCCAGATAGGATTCAATGTCTTTGAGTGCAAGATCGATCCTGTTTTTATTTTGATACATAATCGATCGATTGAGGTATCCTACAGCGTGATCTGGCTTCAGTTTCAATCCAGCATCAAAGTCTTGAATAGCACGATCCAAATCTCCTAATCTGGCATATGTAGCTCCACGATTTACTAGAAACTCACCTTCGGTGGAGTCATATTCTACTGCCTTATTATAATCTCTTAATGCCAATAGTAATGTATCCTGACCTTTGGCAACATCAAAAAACAACCTGGCTCGACTATTGTATGCTTGTGGTTGATTGTCTTTCATGCCGATAGTGGTATTATAATCTGCCAATGCTTCTTTGTACATCTTTTTGTCACGATAGAAATTGGCTCTATTTCCATATGGTAAAGTCGTATTTTTATAGTATTTTAATACATGCGTCCAAAGGGTAGAACTATCTTTCCAAATTTGATTTTGTTTTACAGTGATTAAAGCAAGTATCGAGAGATACACGCCTATCACTCCCCAACCAAATTGCGATTTTGACGAGTTTTGGGTCATCCATTGATCAAAATAATATCCTAATATAAAGAACAAACCAAAGTAAGCTATATAGGTAAAACGATCTGCAAGATATCCTTGACCCGCACCTAAGATTTGGAGCAGAAATACGATATTGACAATAAAAAATGATAAACCAAAGAACAAAGCTTTTTTTTCCTTCTTATAAGTATAATATAATGTATATAATACAGCAGGAGCAATCAACATAGAAGGGAAAAAATACCAGGGGAAATGATCAGGATAAGGGTACAATGGTGACATCCTGAATGGGAAAATCCATTTGATGAGGTATATCACAAAACTGAATGCACCTACAAATAGCCTTTGGAAAAAGTTGAAATTTGTTGTGTCAACTGACTCCAGTGATCCAAATTCCCTAAGCATAAAGACACCTAGGATACCAAAAAATAAGGACATGATAAACAATGGAATCTTATTTATCACGCTTTTGATGTGCCAGTTTTTATCTAAGTAGTAGTCAACGACAATCATACTCAACGGCAACGAAACGGCTTGAATCTTGGAGAATAATGATAATACAAATAAAAGCACAATAATGTACCATCGCCAGAATTTTTGATCTCCTTTCAATTTTATATACTGGAGTAAAGCCCCCAAATAAAAAACACTAAACAGCACATCTTTCCTTTCAGTCACCCATGCTACTGACTCCACCCTCAAAGGATGAATCCCAAATAATAGGGCTATAAATACAGCACCTCGCCAGCTTAATCCCAACAAAAGTGCTATCCTATATATCAGCAACACACACAGTAAGTGCAGCAAAATATTGTTCAGATGCCAATAGTGGGGTTGTTCTAATCCAAAGACCCTTTTTTCGATGGCAAATGTCCATATGGTCAATGGATTATAATTTCCTATGACTCCACTTGTAAAGATTTTTTTGGTATTGGTCCAAAAGTTTTTTGCATCAATGTTTTGAACCAGTGGATTTTCATAAAAATTTCTGTCATCGTCCCAATTGACAAAGTCATTATTGATAGCGGTTGTGAAACAGGCAAAAGTTATCGCAACAGCTACAAGACCAGGCATCCAGGGTAGTTTTTTATGCTCGACTGCCCGATTTTCTTTTTTAAGTGGTTTGCTATCTTGTTTTTTAACCTGATGCGGTAGCTTGACATTTTTCCTTGCCATACATATATATTATGTTAGTGCAAAGGTAGTTATTTATTTTATTTAATTATATATCTAAAACTTCTTATATAAAAAGGGATCAGTAAAATGCCAAATAAGATGACAAGAATCACTTCGAGTGCAACTATATATTCAGGCCATGGTCCCAATAAGCTGTAAAAAGTCTCTCCAGATGGTTTTGCATTGAGATACATATAGTTTGATCCAAGATAATTGTTGATGGGGTAAATGATCAGAGCTATGAGGTTGAGCCATATTCCCGATAAAAGTGCGTCTTTCCATGTCAAACTAAATTTATATATATACCAGCCGTAAAGTCCTGCGAGTATGATCACTGCATGAACCAGCCAGTACCTGATGGCTTCATAGTGAGGCAGTGATTCAGACACCGTGGGAGTGAAAATAGATTGCGCACAACCAGCCATGATCCAAAAGAAAGTGATGCTCCAGCCTATTCTCCATCTATACCACATGATGAAGGGCAATATCAAGGTGAGAATATTGCAAAGATGGAGCGGGACGTCTGTCGTCCAGTCAAAAATGCCAGCGTAATATTTATATACTATTTTGAATAGTTGAGTGATGGCTCCGGCTGTGCATAGTAAGAATATATATTTTCTCTGTTGCAAAGGTGTCCAATGATTTTTTGCCTTATACAATATGTAACCAATGAATACCAAAGTACCAACAAAACACGCCAAATGTTCGTTACTATAATTGATAAAATTTCCTTTATTGGTCAAGAATAAATCTTTCATTTCGATTTGTTGCAGGCAAATGTATAGAATCAGCTGCATTCAGCAAAATGAAATAAGACCTTTCTTGGGTATAGTATAAATAAATATGATTATGTAGTTAGTATATTATTTCCTTTCAGTGCATGACTAATATTAATATCCAAGGCTCGCTGTGCGATGGGAGATGAATAATCATTGAGGGCTTTCATAGCCAACTCAATGTCATTTTTAACTTTAGTTTGGATTGCATTTTCGAGTATTGCTGCCAGCAATTTTATTTTTTCGATTTCTGAGATATCAAGGATTTGAACATTTTGAGTCAAAAATTTGCTTGTCGCAAGTAAGACGTTATTTGCCTCATTGATAGATTCCAAAAGTGCACGTTTTTTGATGTCACTTTCAGCATTTTGCAGTGAGTCGATCAGCATCAAAGCCATCTCTTCTTCGGAGATACCATATGCTGATTTGATTTCCACGGTGGTTTCAGTCCCTGATCTCAATTCTGCCGCTTTTACCTTAAGGATGCCATCAGCATTGAGCATAAACTGAACTTCTATTTTGGGAATTCCGGCGGGCATAGGTGGGATATTTTTTAAAGTAAATTCACCCAATTTTCTGTTGTTTTCTACTAAGTCTCGCTCTCCCTGATAGACTGAAACTCTCAGATTTTTTTGTCCATCCACCGAAGTAGTATATTGTCGGCCTGCACTTTGTGGTACTTTAGCATTGCGAGGTATGATGGTATCCATCAAGCCGCCTACCGTCTCGATACCCAATGATAAAGGGGTGACATCAAGCAAGAGTATATCTTTGCGGCTGCCTGACAATATATCAGCCTGTACCGCTGCACCCAAAGCTACCACTTCGTCAGGATGGAGCGTGTCGTCTGGCTGCTGCCCAAAAAAGTCGGCAAGTCTTTCTTTTATGATCGGCATTCTGGTAGATCCACCTACCAAGATGACCTTGTGAATATCCTTATTTGTCATGCCGGCATCCTTCATGGCTTGAGTACAACTTTCTAGCGTCTTGGCCACTAATGGTTCGACCAGTTGATCAAAAGTTGACTTGTCCAAACTAATGTGGTATCCATTTATTTCTGTAGCAAAATAGTCATGTTGACTCAATGCTTTTTTAGCATCCTCTGCTGCCAATCTTATGCTTTGATTGAGTGCCTTATCTGTTTTAAGGTCTTCTTCAGAAAGATCTATTTGATTTGCCCAATGCTGTATGATCAATCTGTCGAAATCATCTCCCCCTAAAAAAGTATCCCCATGGGTCGATAAGACTTCAAATATGCCATCTCCTATATAAAGGATGGACACGTCAAAGGTACCACCTCCCAAATCATAGACTACAACATGATGCTCATGCTTTGTATTTACTCCTATACCGTATGCCAGACTTGCTGCTGTAGGCTCATTGACGATACGCAGCACATCAAGTCCGGCCAACTTGCCGGCATCTCTCGTGGCCTGTCTTTGTGCATCATTGAAGTATGCGGGTACGGTGATGACCGCCTTTTGGATGGTTTTATTTAATAGATTTTCTGCATCTTGCTTTAAAGATTTCAGTATCTCTGCGGATAGTTCTATCGGAGAATAGAAAGTATCGCCCACCCGTACTTTGACCAGTGATTCTTTATCTTCGTCGATAATCTCATAGCCTATACTGGTTTTCAATTTTTCGAGATCACTGTAGGATTTACCCATCAGTCTTTTTACTGAAAATATGGTATTGGCTGGATCGGATATCAGGAAATCTTTGGCTCGATCACCTACTATTATTTCACCTTGATTTGTAAAATGTAGTACCGAAGGTGTCAAACTGTTTTTCCCATTTTGGGATTTGATAGTCACAGGTTGACCATCGGCAATGTATGCAATCAGACTATTGGTGGTACCCAGGTCGATACCCACGATCACTTCTTT
>JBATLS010000003.1:0-8120 GCA_049289435.1 Saprospiraceae bacterium
AGCTACTGTATTGGGATTGATCTGGTCCTGGCTCGGATTTCCGATCAATAAGCCAATATGGAGCAGTAGTTATGTCCTATATACAGGTGGGCTGGCTATGATATTTTTATCCGTCATGATATGGGTGATAGACGTCCTTAAGTATCAGCGATGGACCTATGTATTCAAGGCTTTTGGTCAGAATCCGCTGGTATGTTATGCACTTTCAGGATTGTTGGTCAAGATCATTTTGCTGATCAAAATAGGTGATCAAAAGATGTATGGTTGGCTATACACCACCATATATCAGCCCATATTTGGTGACTATTTTGGCTCGTTCATGTTTGCATTGAGCGTGGTCATGGTGATATGGGTCGTCGCCTGGCAAATGGACAGAAAAGGAATAATAGTCAAGGTCTAAAAAAATATCAGTACTTTTGCAATCAAAATAGTGGATTTTGATGCGATTTATTTTTGTAATAATAAGTATGTGGGTTTTATCTTCGTGTGGCCCTACTGTGATCTATCATCATGAAGAAAAAGTACCTGCCAGCTGGACGTATCAGGATTCATTGGTGTTTGGTTTTGAAGTGTCAGATACTTCTTTGGCTTATGATATGTGGTTGTATTGTGACCATCAATCGACATTTCCATTCGAAAATTTATATCTTCAGATCACCACCACTTTTCCTGATGGCAGCAAGACGGTCTCCCCGCTCTCTCTGCGTCTTAGTGATGAGAAAGGTGATTGGCAAGGCAAATGCAGTGGTCAGAAATGTAATATCGAAATTCCTATTTCTTCCAGGGCATATTACAAATTGCCAGGCTTATATCATATCGTCATGCATCAATACTCCCGGCAGGATAGTCTCCATGGAATAGATGCCATCAGTATCAAAATCAGTCAATCTCCTCCGCAATAATGTCACATCGTCCGCAAAAATTAATCCATCATTTGCTATGGTTGATATTGATTTGTGCCATAGCTTATTTCAAATATTACCATCATGAACTGTGGAAAGATGAGTGGCAGGCCTGGTTTGTAGCCAAGGACAAAAGTATATCTGACATATTTTCATTTCTATATTACGAAGGTCACCCGGCATTGTGGTATCTTTATCTGAAGGTATTTACTCCTTTGTCAGGAATGATATCGCCAGCAAACCTCCTCAATACGGCACATTTGTTGACCGTAGCAGGAGGGCTATATATATTGATCGTCAAGTTTCGAATTTCGACCATACTAAAGATCGCAATAGCACTATCGTATTTTGTGTTTTTCGAATACGGGATCGTCAATAGAGGGTATTTTTTGGTCGTTTTATTTCTTTTTTGGTCAGTATCTCTGATGAAAAAAGAACAATACTCAAAAACGTTTCTCGGCATATTACTTTTTTTACTTTGTCAGACGGAAGTATATGGAGCCATGATGGCCCTGACAATTGGCGTATATCTTTACCTTTCCAAAGATAAAAAATGGGTCACAAAAGATGGCGCCCATATCATAGGCTTGTTGCTGGGCATGTTGGTATTTATAGTATCCGTCTTTCCTAGATCAGCGGGCCACGTATCCAAAACCAAAGGAAAGGAATTATCTCTTCCGGATCAGGTGTTAACTTCATTTCAGGGCAATTTGAGCAATAATTTTCTCATAGGCTCTACTCCCGATACCTTTACCTATGGATGGACGTGGGTAGGCATCTTATTGTCCCTGCTGTGCGTCATCGGATTGTGGTATATATTCAGATCCAGACCTAATGTACAGAAGACGATGTTCGTATTTTTGATAGGTTTGTTGGTCTTTAGTGCATTTATATTTCTGGGAGGCATCCGACAGTGGGGCATGGGGATGATCTTTTTTGTCGCCATGCTTGAATTGGCAGATTTTGATATCAAAAATGAGAAGTGGCAAGGCGGTCTCGTTGCCATCTTTTGTATATTCGGTATGGTCCATGGTATCAAAGCTGTGCGTGAAGAAGTCAGACTACCATTTACCAATGCAAAAGCGGCCGGACTATTCATCAAAGATAAAATCCCCGCCAAAGTGCCCATCATTGCCATCAATAAATTTGAAGCCACCCCAGTGATCGGCTATGCTGACCGTAAGTTTTTTGAATTGCCCGATGGTAAGGAATTTAGTTATTTCAGATGGGTGGACAAAATCTATCTACCTACAGAAAACGAAATAAAGTTGTTCGCCAATTTCAAATCGGTGGGTGGAGTCGTCATTTTGTCACCTCAACCTCTGGATGGTGGTAGATTTCCGACGGCACAGTTGTGGCAAAAATTTGACCAACTCAACTACAAAAACGAAAATTATTATCTATATACCTTGGCGGTAAAGTAGCCTGACTAAGAAAATTTTTAGAGTATGTTTAAATTTTTATGTTTGAGCGAAAGCGAGCAAATGGAATTTTAAACATACTCTAGGATTTGCAGTTGATCACGATCTTTTCTCTTTGCCATTTTTTGAGTGTATTTACAAAGTTTTCTGCTTCATTTTGATCAGCTATCGAATACTTACCTGCCCTATATACCGATTTTCGATGTAGGATGATATACGAAGCATCATTTTGTATCACCTTTTGACTCAATAGTCCCACATCTGAAGCTACCTCCACCTCTGCGGGCGTTTTTTCAACCCTGCATCCCGGCGCAATTTGTATTTTGAAGTGATCGTCGATGGTATATCCTGTAGGTATATTCAGATGTGTCTCCGCATCTTTAAGGCCATCCTGTATGGCCGAGGGCAAAGGGTCCATATTCGGATCTATAAATGTTCTGCTGCCGGTATGTTGTATCTTCTTTTGGTGAGCAAACTTCAGACCTATCGAGATTTTGGGCGCATCGATAGTGTAGTCTCTAGAAATGATCTCTAAGTCCTTTATATCAGACATCACCCGATCCAAAATATATGTTTTGAATTTTTCATCACTCATGGATGAAGTAAAATTCAAGTCATGGTGCTCTGTACCCATATCTGATAGTTCTTGTTGCAATGATACTTTATATTCTTTTTGATCGCCCAGCGATAGTTCAAAATTATTTTTGATCTGGTTATTTAGATGATCATATGTTTTGGTATGAATGACCTTGGACTCACCACCATTGACCAACAAAGCCCTTCTATTGCCGGTAAAACCACCTAAATACCCAATAGGGTTGGTTTGTGAGGTACATTCCAAAAACAGGGTATCCTGATCCATGGGTACCGTAAGAATGGCATGAGTGAATGTATTGATGGGAAAGGAATCACTCAATGTTCGGGGATGATCTCCGGCTTCGATGACGGTATAGTAGGAAGGTATCTCTGCCACTTTTAGTATCGACTTCATGTAATAGGATAGTGCTTTGCAGTCACCGTATTTATTTTTGTGCACATCTTGGGCTGGCATCGGACGAAATCCCCCTATACCTAATTGAATACTGACATAACGCATATTTTGTTTTAGGTAAGTGTATAGTTTATCTACAATTTTGTACTTATCACCTTCATCCGCTATGATATTTTGTATATCTTGCACAGCACTCGCATCCAAGTTGTCTGCAGTTTCGGAAAGCTTGGCCAACCATGACCCAAATGAAGACCAGGTATTGATATTGCCCGTGATGCTTTCCATCTGAAAAGTCTCCAATATGGGGGTGACCGAAAGTTTAGATTTGTTTTTGACGATAGACTTGACCTTGGGTACGGTCAAATTGGATAATTCCCATGTATATGAATGAATATTGGATGAAGTATCTGCTTTTGAGGATGACCAATAACCACAATCAAACCTAATTTTATTGTTGATATCATGATTGATGATGGTAAATGTGCTGGTCAGTATCGATACTTCATCATCTCTAATCGGAAAGTATCGAGGTACATGAAAACTTTGACTGATCGACCTTTTATATTCTACATTTACTACGTAAGGCAACTTAGGCTCTACTACATTGTAAAATAAATACCTGTCGTCTGATATAGATCCTACATTGTCATAGTAACTGCGATCCGACATGTCTTTCCTTTTGATGGTTTTCAGTTTTTTGCCATCCGGGGTAGTGATATATATATTGATGTCATCTATTTTTTCAAATTTATCATAGAAGATATAAATGGAGTTGGCAGCTGTAGGCAGTGGAGACAAGACCAATGTTTTTGAAACGACCGAATGAGTGATTTGTGAGATATTGAATATTTCCACCACTTCATTTTGCTGGAGTATGACGGCATTTGCCTTTTCCATCAGTGAATCAGGTATCTGCGCCAAATCGACTTGTGCAGTGAGTGGGAGGCAACTCAATATTCCGAATACAAAACAAATAGATTTAAACATTCTTTTTCAACACTATAGGTTCATTAAGTTTTTTCAATATGCTCTCTATGGTTGCTTTCAGATCTGGGTATTCACTCGGGATATAAGTGGTTTTATTTATTTTTATATCTGCGATGACGATCAATTTCTGCGTTTCTTGCTGAAGGGTAGCTGTGTATTTTATTGAGATGCTATTTTGATCATCCAGCATGGCATGGAGCGGTGGAGGTACTTCGACTGTATATCCTGCTTCTATGTGTATGTTTGATATATATTTGTATTCTCTGGCAAATGGAAGATCTACAAGAGAAAATCTTTTTTCTCTCGTAAAAGGGTTGCTGGTCCAAGGTAAAGATATGAATGGCTTGATATAAATAATGTCATCATCATCTATGTCCATCGTGTGGGCGCATTGCATTTTGATGAGATCTGCTTTTTTCTCTAAAATTTTTGGCTCATCGGACTTCATTCCTATCTCTGTGAATGTTTTTTCTAACCATTTTTCTTCACTCTGTGCCAGCATAGTACTATTGTCATCGTAAGCAAAATACCCGGATCGTTGTATTTTGGAAGTGTAAGCCAAACTTTGACCTGATTTTTTGATTTCACTCAGTGCTATGTGTTTACCTGATGCCTTACCTTTGAGGTTGATCCAGGTACCTCCGGACTCAGACACGATCCACCCTTCACCATTGATACATTGGATGGGCAGACTTCCCCATGGCATACCCAACACCACATCAGAAAAATAAAGTTGTTCGTCGATCAATGAAACTGCCACGACATAGTTAAAGTCGCTATAATCGGGATAGTTTGGATGTAAAGTCCCGTTGCCTCTGGTGCTGAGGAGGACAGGAAAGGTCTGCACACCCATGTGGTTGAGTGCCGCTATGTAATTGAGATTGATGTCGCCTACGTCGCCTGTCCCGTCTTTAAACAGGGCTTTGCCCGATTTGTCAGTTCTATAATGGTATCCACCATCCCATTTGACATTTTTTCTGAAGTAATCCAACACTTGAGCTCCTATGATTTTGGGATCTTTATCGGGGATGTCTTCGATCATTTTAGAAATAAAATCACCATCTTTTACTCTCTTACCAAAATTTTCGCTGTCGAGCAGTTCTTTATTGACGGATTCATAGCTGGTAGCGATGTTTCTGATAGGTTCGTTTGGCCACTGTATGATGACGAGTTGATGAGTGACCTTAGCGGCCATGTCAGATATATTGGGTGCAAAAGGTTCTTCCTCTGCCGGGGGTATCTGCTCGAATACTATTTTCCTAATATTGAGCTCGATGGGCACTCTATCATATACTACAGTTCTGCCTAAATTACCTTTGTCTTCAATGCTGGTAAAATTGATCACCTGAGTACCTTCGGTCTTCTCATCTTTGACTGGCGCAATGCCTCCGAGGATATTTATTTGATACTTATAGTACTGTGGAACGGTGGTAGTGAATTCATTATATAATACAGGATGATTTTCTTGGACGACCCAATCGTCTATATTGGTATAATATTCTGAAACCAAGCTGTATTCATACTCAAATACGCTACTATTGGTCAGATTGGGTACCGCCAGTGTGATTTTTTTGACGTAGTTATTATATTGAGTCTCGAAGATATTGTCTTTATTCAATTTTGTCTCTTCGATCTTTCCACTTACCAGAGTGTATGTCTTACCCTCTACGCTGATCATTTTGACTTTAGTGCCGCTACCTTTTGGTGAGTAGTAATATATTTCGATATTTCCGGCATCTTTGGAGTCATTGTTAAATAGTTTTATTTGCTTTTTGACTTTAAATTCGCTTTTGAATCCTTGTTTTTCGTAATATCTAACATCACAATTGCCTTGTGAATACGTGACCATCGCTGAGGCATCCTTATAAAAGTCACATTCCTTGAGTTCCATCAACTCCATATTGACTTTGCCATATTTGTATTTTTGGCTGAAACCCATATTGGCTGCATGCAGCATGATCAAAAGAAATAAATAATTTTTCATCATCGTATTATTTTAAGTGTTAAACTACTAAGACGCTGTTCAAAAAGAAAAAAGGACGATACGTACCAGACTGAGAGATACTTATGGGAAAAGCATAAATAATTATTTGCCGTAATTCAAATAGGTTTTTATAGATTTGATCCAAACATTATATAACACCCCTTACGCTTTACAAATATACTGTATTTTATTGATTGATATGAAAAAAAACATGCTAATTATTTGATAATTTTGCTATTATTCAAGTCATTACCCTGAAGTACTGTTTGCCAAAAGCTATGCAGTCGGGCAGGGGCAAAATATTAAAACTGGTGGGTTTACATCATAGCTTACTTTAGAGTGATATAAAAAAGGTTATTTTTGACTTTAAGAAGTAAAAATTACAATAAAAACAAAGTTTAAAACACATCGAGGGTTGATCTTTATGTTTATCATAAATAATTAGATTTTTTGGGTGTATCCCAAAATTTCACTTTTATGCAATTTCTTTTTAGATTACCCCATCCCTTAAGGGAGCTAAAAAGAAATTGGCTATCAATGAATGCAAAAATGGGATACACCCGATTTTTTTTTATCAATTTTGCACATATATCATATCTATAAATCAAATGATTATATATTAAAAGTGTAATTTTGGTGCAAAATTTATGATTTTATTTTTGTGAAAGGTATTGACTAATTCAAAAAGTCTATTATCTTTGCAATCGTAATTCTCAATATTATTAACGTCTTTATTAAACACAAGCGCATATAGTCTAAACATCTACACTTAAAAAATAGGAAAATTTATTTCACCCTTTATTAAAAGTGTATAGATATGCAGCTTAAGATGTTAAACGATCAAGACCTTATTTCATTGTACCTTAACGGAGAGCAAAAAGCTTTCGAAGTATTGCTCAACAGGCACAAGGACAAAATTTATACATCCATCTATTTATTTGTCAAAGATACAGAGCTTGCTGAAGATATTTTTCAGGAAGTTTTCATCAAGATAGTAGATACCCTAAGGAAGGAAAAATACAATAACGAAGGAAAATTTTTGCAATGGTCCATGAGGATCGCATACAATATGTGTGTGGATCATTTCAGACGTTCGAAGAGGATGACCAAAGTCAACAATACCGAAACTTTTGATATCTTCAACATACTCGAATGCAAAGATGAGCATATGGAAAGTAGCATGATCAAAAGTCAAATACACACCAAACTACGTACCCTCATCGATCAGTTGCCAGACGAACAAAGAGAAGTCGTCATCCTGCGCCATTATGCCGATATGAGCTTCAAAGAGATATCTCAAATGACCAGAGTAAGTATCAATACTTCGCTGGGACGCATGAGATATGCGCTGATCAACCTTCGTAAGATGACCACAGAATCAGAGATGTATGTGTAGTAAAGTCGATGGCATTTTCAGCACGAAGTACTAATCCCAAAAGTAAAATTTTGGGATAAAGACACAAAGAATTACCAATCTTAAACTATGGATATCCCATTCATTGTGAAACTTTTGGGCTTGAAGTTTAACGAAAATTTAATTTTTTCTTAAAAGAAATTCAGGCTGGTTTCAATCATTTTGGCTAAAGCCAATTTTTACTAATTATCAATCCACAGGCTAAAGCCATGTGGCCATTGAAAATAGTTCGCTCCAAATGAATGTAAGTTAGATCTATTGGCCTTTCGCAGTTTAAAGTGGTCAAAAATTCATATTCAGAATACCAGACTTCTCGCAATTATATTTGCGTTGAAAATATCAAATTCAATTGCCATTGGCTTTAGCCAGTGGACAATAAATGCAAATATTATTTGGCTTTAGCCAAAAATAAATGGCTAAT
>JBATLS010000004.1:0-2295 GCA_049289435.1 Saprospiraceae bacterium
TACGACTGCAAAATATACCTTGTCTAAAATTAAATTTGCTCGCTTTCGCTCAAACATGAAAATTTAAACATACTCTTAAAAGCAAAACTATGTTAGTGTATCCACTTTATTTTCATCGATCGAATCCAATAGTGTCGATAATTTTGGCCAATCATATTTTTTATAACATATGGCCATAAAAACTCCTGCCGCCAGTATAAAACTCAAAATCATAAGCCAAGGTTTAATTTCTGAACTGATGAAAAGACTGTCAGTCTGCAATACACTGCCTTCATAACTTACAAATGTAGCTCCCAGTACATTGATGGCAGCATGAATGCCTAAAGCCAACTCGAGACCATCATCCAACACTGTAATCACAGCTAGAAAAAGCCCTGCCAATATATAATAAAACTGCATCGTCCAAAAACCGAATTTTTCTACTTCTGGATTGGTACCATGCAGAAGACCAAAAAAAATGCTGGATAGTAAAATTGCCACCCCTTTGTGGCGGGAGAAGAATGCGATGCCTTGCATGATATACCCTCTGATAAAAAGCTCTTCGAAGCTGGTCTGAATGGGCAACAACACCAATGAAATCACCACCAGTATAAAAAAACTCCCCGCTTCCCACCTGAATGTGTACACTTCAGGACTAATTGAGTAACTTATTACTTCCATAATGACGGTCAGTACTCCCCAAAATCCAAATGCAAAAAGTATTTTACGGAAATCAATCTTACTTTTGACCGTGATCATATCAGTCACTCTCTTTTGGTGCAGATATCTGATAGCCATGATCAAAGCCAACATAGCCACTACAAACATCATGATCATTAACACAAAGCCAAAATTTCGATTGACCCCTATCAAATCAAAGTTGAGTGACGATTCGAAATTTGCAAGCGTCGAGGTATCCAGTTGGTTGTTTTGACTAAACTGATAATAGACGACTCCATACAAAGGCAATTGACCAATAAAGTAGCCCGTTAATACCAATAATATACCTGCCAAATACCTCCACCAGTCATTCTGCCCCTTATCTCCATTTTTTAATATCATCATCAATAATTTTAATCGTCAAATATAGAACAATAAATGAAATATGAAGATGTCAGGTATCTTGATATCAAATTCATGCTTCGATTTTGCCTGCCTCCAACCACTTATCAAAACAGTAAAATGGAATGACATTTTTGTGAAAATAACAAAACCCATTGGCTCTATGGTAACCCAACTGGTGATACAATCGAATAGACACTGGATTTTGGCTATAAGCGTCCAGTCTCATCACTCGTATCGATTGACTCAAGGCCAATTGTTCGGCAAACAAACACAACTTCTTACCTATACCCAATCCTTGAAAATCAGGGTTTACAGCCAGTCTGTGTATGATCATCGCTTTGTTCACTTTATGATGCCAATGGATTTTTTTGTATTGTTCATCCTGATCTTCATTGGTCGTTATTGTCCCGACTATTTGGTCGTTTTGCCAATAAATATATACATTGCCTGCATCCACATCTGCGCTGATGTGATGTGCCAGAGGGTAGGTATAATTCCACTGGTGTATTCCCTGCGAAATCATGACGTCAGTAGCTCTCTTGAACAATTGGATCAAAGCGGGGATATCATTAGATGTTGCCTGTATAATATTTTCGATGATCATAGTGCTGTTTGGTCTATTTTATGGAAAAAATCATACACCATTAGTCCATTAGTTTTTTTAAGGTTTTGGCATCAGGTATGGCTTTTTGCCATTCAGGAGGTAACGTTTCTGATGTTTTATAAGTGGCAACACCCATAGGTTTGCTAAAATCCCTAAAGCTATACTCCACTTTTTTTGTGTCTTTTTCCTTACAAAGTAAGATCCCAATAGAAGGGTTTTCGTGCGGTTGTCTGACCATATCGTCTAATGCCGAAAGATAGAAATTCATTTTACCAATATACTCTGGTTTAAATCTTCCTTTCTTTAGTTCGAATGCAACAAGTGCCTGCAATCCCCTGTGATAGAATAGTAAATCAATAAAATATTCATCTTCATCGACTATCAATCTGTATTGATTTCCCATAAATGCAAAATCATTGCCCAAAGACATGAGAAATTTTTTAATGTTTTGGACAATCTCTTGCTCCAATACGCGCTCATCTAAGTCATCATCACCATCTTCTACATTGACAAAGTCTAACAAATATTGGTCTTTAAATGCCCTTATAGCTTTATTCGACAGCAGCTCAGGCATGGTGTTTTTGAAGTTATTTGGTAGATTCTGCTCTTGCAAATGACTCTTATTATTGAGTTCTGTCCGTAAATGA
>JBATLS010000005.1:0-2841 GCA_049289435.1 Saprospiraceae bacterium
TTTGTAATCGTTTCGTTTTATGCTTGGGGGAAATATTTGAAAGGTCAACAATTGAAATGGCTCATCTCTTCTATTTTTATATATTTTTTGGCATTGATATCCAAAGAAAGTGCGATCACCATGGTGCCAATATTTGCATTGATAGGGTGGTGTGTATTCGGAAAAAATTGGAAAAATGCGCTGTCAAAAGGGGCGTTATTTTTGATACCAGTGGTGATATTATTGGTCATTCGACAGACGTTATTTGGCGATTTGCCTACACCGGTAGTGGACGTCATGGACAACCCGATCGTGCAGGCTTCGGGTCTGATAGGTCGCTGGGCTACTGCGATGGTCATCCTATGGAAATATGTTACTTTATTGACCTTTCCATATCCATTGTCGAGTGATTATAGCTTTACCGTCATTCCGTTGGCAGGGCTGAACAATATATTGGTTTGGGTCAGCGCAGCTTTACATTTGGGACTTCTCCTTTGGGGCATTAGATTATTTAAGTCTAACAAATATTTAGCTTTGGCCATATTTGGATACTTTTTATCTATCTCTTTGTCCAGCCAACTTTTTATAGTCATTGGTACGATGTTTGGCGAGAGACTGGCATTTTTACCATCTTTTTGGTGGATATTAGGAATAATGACCATCATTTTTTCACTTTTCAAGATAGACCAAACAAACGATATTAAAACATTCATAAAACAATATCCAATAGTTACAGGACTTGTTGCCATGATTGTCATCGTGTACAGTGGGTTGACCATATCCAGAAATGCGGATTGGAAAGACAATTACACCCTTTTTACCAAGGATGTAGCTACTTATCCCCAAAGTGTGCGACTCAATAACGGAGCCGCTGATCAGACTTTGATATTGGCCAATCAAGAGGGCATCAGCGAAACAGAAATAAACAGTTTGTTAGCCATCACAGAGTCTTATTGTGAAAAAATAATGATCATAAAGCCAGTGGCTACTGCTTATCTGACATTGGGTAACATTCGCATCAAACAAAAAAGATACGCCGATGCCATCCACTATTATGATCAGGTCAATGATCTCAAAAATATAGTCGATGTCAATAAAGCTTTGGCTTATCGTGAAATGGGAAGAGAAGCGGGAGAAAAAGAAAATGACCTACAAAAATCACAGGAAATGCTCAGGAAATCTCTTGAGCTCAATGATAAAGACGCCCAATCATGGTTTTTGATGGGCGTCTCTTACGGTGTATCTGGCAATCATCAGCTTGCCGGAGAAAATTTTGAAAAAGCATATGCTTTGAATCCTTCACCTGATTATGCGCGCAATGTGGTGGTGGCGTACCAAAATATTGGAAATATGGCGAAAGTAGCTGAGTATCAAAAATACATTGGGCAATAGTAAGGGGCTTTTCAGAGTATGTTTACATCTTCAGTTTGTTGTCAAATGATGAAATTTTAAACATACTCTCCATTAAAATGATTGCCTTTGCGCTCTTCTTTGCCTTCCCTGATTATTGTGTGGACTCTTTGCTCTGTTGGCAACCATTTTTCTTTGGCGTTTATTACTTTGCTTTTTCATTTTTTTACACTTAGGATGTTTTCCCTGGTGTCTCATTTCTTGTCTGTCCACGCTACGATTTTCACTGCGAGACTGTCTTTCGGTTCGTTGACCAAAAGAAATAGCGACCATAACTATCATTAAGAAGAAGGTCATAAATACTGATTTTCTCATTTTCTAAGATTTTAAAGGTGATGAAATATGCGGGTTGGACAAAGGGATATCTGATTAGTTTAATGGAAGCTCCTTTGTTTAACTATATTTTAACCTGATTGGGATTCAAACAAAAAATTTAATAAGGATATGTATGATATGATCTACAAGAGACAACATCGAACAACAATAACGATGTAAGTATAATCGTTTACTTATCTTTGCTCCGATCTTTTTTAAAACTCAAAAAATACGAATGGAAAAGATGAAATATGCTTTATATCCTACGTTTGTTAATTTTAATATTAAAAGTCCAAATGAGCAGAAACCATTATTTTGGACAACCATTTTATTCAAATTTGTAGCCTTCTATTCAAAATATATAATGCTACTTATCCTTATCATTGGGTTGGCTTCATGTGTAGATAAGGATGAATTTTCGGATTTTGATCTCAGCAGTCAAGAGGTGGAAGTAGCCATACCTTTGGTCAATACCAAAATCAGCGTGGGCAAGCTATCTGAAATATCCAAAAATAATACCAGCCTAAAAATAGCTTCAGATGGTAAAGCCACCATACTTTATAATGGCGAAGTCATCAGAAAAAATTCCGCCACTATATTTCCACCTTTTCCTGGACTGATAGCATTTCCTATCACGGATACTATTACTAATGTCTTATTGCCTGTCAACAATACATATTTATTAAAAAAATCCATATTCAGCGGTACCAACATTAATTTTTACTTCGAAAACGCTCTAAAACAGGATGTGCGTATAAAAATGAGCATTCTTGAGCTAAGTAAAAACGGGCTGCCTTTTGAAAGAGAATTTATTATGAAAGCAGGTACATCAGGTCCTTCAAAATTGCAAACAGAACAAATATCAGTGGACGGATGGATCCTCCAAACCAATAGCAATTCTATGACATTTTACTATGAAGCTTTCTTGCCTGATGGTCAAAAAATAAAGCTCGATCTGGCCCAGATGGGCTTTGATGTGATCAAATTTGCCTATATAGAGGGGTATCTGGGATATCATGTATTTGATGTAGATGGAAATATCATCAATATTGGACTATTTGATCAGTGGATCAGCGGCACTTTTGACTTTGCAGATCCTAAGATTAGCTTGAGTGTGGACAATACTTTCGGCCTGCC
>JBATLS010000006.1:0-9909 GCA_049289435.1 Saprospiraceae bacterium
CAAAGAGAGATGGATAGACCGGGGTCAAGAATAAATGATGAAAAATGGGTAATACCTTTTTTGTTTTTTGTAAATAAAAAATGTATGCCTTGGACAAATAAAAATTATTTAGTTAGCAATAAAGTTGCAGGCTCATTTGATAATGTAGCTAAAGGTAACAATACAGTTTTATTTATTTATTCTACCATTGATTTTAAGCTCAAAAACTATATAGGTATAGGTACAGGAAACTCAGCATTCATCAACCAGTCTATGGATATAGGAAAAGATTCAATCATTTATACTGGAAATTACAATCTCTCAATAAATGCAGTCGAGAAAATAACTATCTCAAAGTTAAGTAAGGATTTAAAAAATATTTGGGAGCTAGTATTTTCTGTGGAGAATAAAAACCATAACATCGTAGGTATAAAAGCCTTGTCCAATGGTGGATTTGTCATCTATGGGTTTAGGAAAATCCGGGGTGAGACCACAGGGCATCCATTTATCATCAAATTTGACGAAAATGGAGGATTAAGCAATACTTCAAATTTTGAAACCATAAGATCTATCAAATCTTATCCCAATCCATCGACTGGTATTCTAAACCTAAATTTTCAAGGTATATCTGGAATTACTGACCTTAGAATCTTTGATCTGAATGGGAGAAATGTTTTTGTACAAAATGGAATCACGACAGACGAAATAAGGCTTGATCTTTCATCTCTTACACCAGGTAATTACATATATAAAGTATATAACGCAAACAAAGAGTTAGGTTCAGGTCAATGGGTGAAAGTGGAATGATGTACTTGAATGACTAAGTTTTCCTGTTTTTTTGACATTGAAATCGTTAAACCATGCTTACATGTGGAGTCCAACTTAATTCGTATATCCTATCCAAGACTACTTACGGATTCTGGAAGGAAAAATCGTATAACCTGTCCTGCTCTGCTGGATCGTAAATCGTATTTAGATTTTAGGTGTTTCCGGATAGCTATTGGGATTAGGCTTTAGCTGTTAGATGTTAAGGGTTACGAGATGATAACACATTTGCAAATTAGCATATTAGCACATTAAAAGATTAATCATTAATCATTATTCATTATCCATTAATCTATCAAGTTATTTCAGGCACACACAATTCATAAATCGTAATCCCGATAGATCGGGAGTATTTCGTCATTCGCATTTCGTCATCCGTCATTCGTCATTCGTACTTCGTACTTCGTACTTCGCACTACCTCTGTCCCGTAAATAGTGTATTTGCATTTCTCTGCCCATAGTCATATTTGAGAAAGCTGAGCGCGGATGATTTTACTCCTATAAAAAAGCTATACACTCCGTTGGAAGGTGCCCAGGTAAAATTCATCTGCCAGCAGTGCAGATCTCTGGCAAAGGAGAAATAAGGATATACAAATGATTTGCTCGAAAAATCATAAGCTATATTTCCGATATTCATATTCCAGTTTTTAGTCAGCGGTACACTCCCGGATATATTGATGGAATGACTGCTGATAAAAAAAGTATCTCTGGTGCTGATATTTTGGATCTCGAAATTGAGCGCATGTGAAATATTAAAATTTTCAAACCACTCTGCCAATGAAGTTTCTGGAGCTTCTTTTTCTTTTTGACCATCATCCTTAAAATCAGGACGATTGTTGTTGTTTTCCGGATTGTTTTGACCATTTCTACCGTTTTGATTCTGGGGATTGGGCACTGTTTTATTTTTTCCTGTAAATAATTCTCTGATTTTCCCAAACGAAATGCCAGTGGAAAATTGACCTGAAAAATTTCTAAACTCAAGGGGTCGCTTCTTATTGTTCCATACGGTTTCTGTAGTGATACTGCCCTTGCTGTCATAAATATATGGACTGTATTGCGCCCTGAAATTAAAATTGGTCAAGCCCCTCAGCACTGTAGTATTACCGCTGATGCTTACGTCACTCCATTTCAGTGAGTCGGCCGCAAAATTGTAATTTCCATTGATATTGATATTGTCAAATAAGCGGACTATTTTTTCGGAACTGTCTTTTTTTGACCAATACTTTGCTTCAATGACATTGGTGATTCCATAGCCGATGCCCATTTGCTTTTCGCTCCCATACAATGTACCAAACGGTCCGTTGGTATATACGCTATACGTCTGAGGATTATTAAAGTCTGATCGGGTATCGGTATCTACGATGGCTTCGTACCTTTCTTTATTCTCAGGTTTATAGTTGAAGTTGATACTGGGTTTTATGACGTGCCTGATGCCTCTTACGAAGCCTTTACTCCATTTTTTTGTCCCGAATATCTGTGTATTGAGACTCACCCCGGCATTCAGATTGCGAAATGCGCTCAACTCTGACTCAAAGCTACTGGTCGGGTCATCATATCCCGTGATTTCATTGGTCAACGGATCTCTTATCTCTGTAGTTGGATCAAAGGTCAGTTTATATTTCTTTAGCAACCATGTCTCATCGTAACTGATGTTGGGGGACACATTAAAGTACTTTAGCATCAGGAAATTGGTACTCATCGATGCTCTGTGTTGTAATCCTGTCTGCAGGTCTTTTAATGTCTGTAATGTAAATAGGGTAGTGTCTGTGGTCTTGACAAAATTTCTAAATTCAGAGCTATAAGACAATGCGATGTTATCAGTCCATTTTTCGCGGGTGGCATTTTTCTGTTTAAACGGAAATATCGTATTCATCCTCAGAGACATATTAGGTAAGGTGATGTCCATGACCCGGGTCTGAGTATTCTGACTGTGCCGAAACTCCGCACTGAATCTAAATGGCGTACCAGGCATCTCATGCGAAAATGTAAAGTTGGAAGAGTATTGACTCGTCAGTGCTGCAGTTGGGTTTTCATACACTCTTTGTTCATATCTATTGGTCTGGACATTGACAGATCCACCCAGATTTCGGTATGGATGGGCCTTGGAGTCCTGGCTATGACGGAGACTGATATTAAAAGATTTCTGAGACAATTTGCCGCCATCTACTTCGCTGTCCAGTACATTGTTGCTATAGCCCAGTAGCAAATTGCCCGAATAACCATATCTTTTTTTATAGTTGGTATTGACCCGAATGCCATACGAACCTCGTGTATAAATATCTCCTGTGAGTCTCAGATCCACATAGTCATTGACTGGCCAATAGTATCCGATCTCCCTGAATCCCAATCCAAGCTGCTCATTGTATTCGTAACTCGATGGGAATATCAGCCCCGATGACTTGCCTTGGATCAATGGGAAAAACCCAAAAGGCAAAAATAGTGGCGTAGGTACCCGAGCGATTTCGACTTGGGCCACACTCATTACCGCCAACTTATTGGGGACAAATTTCAGTTTATCTGCACGGATACCATAGTGAGGGGGGTCATGCGTACATGTAGTGATGATGGCATCTTTATTGTATATTTCGTCATCAGATTTGACACCGAGTGAGTCTTCTACCCCTGATATGTATTTGGTGGTGGACCCTACCAGGTTAAATTCGCCCTGCTTGGTGATGGCATGATTGACCAGCCCTTTTTTGGACTTGAAGTTGTATTTTATACTATTGTAAGTAAAAGTGTTTTCTCCCTCCGTAAATGTAGGTTTATCCATGGTAGATGGAATGCCCTCTTTGGTCTCGTACCCTTCTATGATATTATTTGCAAAATCAATGATCATATAGTTGGCCGTCAGTTTTATACTTTGATATTCTACCACCGCATTACCGTATAGATGTATTTTTTCATTGACCAAATCCGTCCAAGATGAATCTCTGGCATCATATTTGACATCATCTTCTATAGCATCTTTAGACAATGTATAATCCAATGAAGCATCGGGCAATGTATCTGCCAATGTAGCTTGATATTGTCCGATACTAATAGATGTCGAATCCGCAACAACAGTCGATGAATCCGTTTGGATAGAGATGTTTTTATTTTTTTCTTTAAATTTTAAATCATCTTTTTGAGCATAAAATGGAGTAATATTACATATTATGATAATAAATATTATGTAATACTTTATTTTAAAGCTATTTATGTAGTACGTATTATAAATAATTGTTATATTTGTTCTTTTAAAATCACAAAAATACACCAATGGTCTCAGATTTCGTCCAAAAGAATGTAACTATCTTGCGCATCTTGTTGATATTAACGTTGATTGTGTACTATGTATCGTCCACATTGCACGCTGCCGACGTTAAAGTTTTATTAAAGCAAACAGACCGTAAGATCGATCTCTCCACTATAGCAGTGGATGCTGCATCAATCGTAAATTCGTATTTCACTCCTACTCCTGGCAAAAAGAAAATTACCAAAGTAGTCATAGATGCCGGTCATGGAGGTCATGATCCCGGGGCAGTAGGTGTCAATTCCAGGGAGAAGGACATCACACTGAAGTTGGCGCTCTTGGTCGGTGACATGATACAGAAGAAATATGCCGATGTAGAGGTATTGCAGACCCGGACGACGGATGTATTTATTCCACTTTTCAGAAGGATCCAATATGCCAATGAAAATAATGCTGATTTATTCATCTCCATACATTGCAATTTTACAGCCAGCTCCAAAGTGCGAGGTACAGAGACGTTTGTGATGGGGCTGCAAAGGGTAGGTGAAAATCTGGAAGTGGCAAAGCGAGAAAACGCATCCATACTTCTTGAGCAAAATTATGAAGCCAATTATGATGGTTTTGACCCCAATTCGCCAGAGGGGCATATTATGCTTTCTATGTATCAAAACAATTATTTAGACAAAAGCATCGAGTTTGCAGCAGAAGTTGAGAAGCACTTTGCCACTGCGACATTGAGCAAGAGTAGAGGAGTCAAGCAGGCAGGATTTGCAGTGTTGCGTCGTGCCAGTATGCCATCGGTATTGGTAGAAGCAGGTTTTTTGAGCAATGATACCGAAGAGGCATTTCTATTGTCCGACGAAGGGCAATCAATGGTGGCACAATCGATCACAAAAGCTTTTGACAGTTTTCACAAAAATATTAGCCAACAGAATCAACAGATGGTAGCATCAGATCAAGTAGAATCGTCAGGAGAAAATCTCCCCACTATTATAAAAAATGGTAATAAAAATGTCACAGTAGATTCCAAAAATATTGGAAAAGAATCTCCTGGTAATGTGAGTCAGACAGATCTCATAAAAGATAAGAAAACGACAGATCAAATCAATAATGTATCTTCTGGTCTTCGTTTCAAAATACAGATAGCGGCACTTAAATTCGAAACAGCGGATATGAATAGCGAAGAATTGAGAAAGATAGGTAGCCTGAGTGTAAAAAAGCAGGATGACATCAACAAATATCTGGTAGGTGATTTCATCACTCGTGAATCAGCTGAGATTGCCAGAGAGAAATTAAAAAATCTCGGATACAAAGGCGCCTTTCTCGTCCCTGTCAATGATTAATGAAATATTCTGAAACAATTTGGCTTCACTGATCGTTTACTCAAGTGATTTTAGTAGGCATTTTATTGTGAATGGACATTTTAGTAAGGTAATTCTGCAGCGTACTTTTCATTTTATGCGATGTGCGATCAATGTTCAACAGTCCAATATAATCACTGCTGATATCCTTAACGATCAATCAACTGTATATACCTATGTCTCGCGAAATAAAGATTGGAATTTTAGTTTTTTTGGTTTTGGTCTCTATGATTTGGGGATATACTTTTCTGAAAGGTCGCAATTTGCTCACTTCATCCAACGAACTCCATACCACCTACCCTGATGTGGCTGACCTCAATGTGTCATCGCCAGTCTTGGTCAATGGGTACAAGATAGGTACAGTCACTAAAATTAAGCTCAATCGTCAGGATGTCAAGAAAATGGACGTATTTTATCTCATTGATGGAAATTATAAAATACCAAAAAATGCCATAGCCAATCTCAAAAGTCTGGGATTTGTAGATGGTAAGGGTATCTTTCTTGATTTTGATAAAGAGTGCTCAGGGGATGATTGTGCTTTGGATGGTGATGAACTCGCTGGGGGTTCTATTGGTTTATTAGGGTCGATGTTAGGTACAGATGAGATTAGCGAATACAGCAACGAGCTTACAGAATCATTCAAAACTGTCATCAGTAATATAGGAAAGGAAGGAGAGCAAGGGGCAATCAATGAAACTTTTCGAAATTTGGAAGTCATCACGTCACAGTTGGCAAAACTGACTACTTCTACCAATGAACTAATGCATGCATCATCTGCCAATATCAATAAGTCTGTGGCAAACATCACTACCTTGACCCAAAGCTTAGCAAAAAGCTCCGACAAGATCGAGGGTATGCTCAGCAATATGGATAAAATCACAGGTGATCTGGCAAAAGCCAATCTGGGCAAAACGGTAGAAAATACCAATGAAACATTGTTGGCTTCGAAATCTGCATTGACAGAACTCAAAACTACCCTTAGTTCTACCACCAATACCATGAATGAATTTCAGTCCTTAATTCAAAAGATGAAGAATGGCGATGGCTCTATGGCAAAACTACTCAATGATGGTCAGCTGTACAAAAATCTTGAAGCCACTACCAAAAATATGAACTTATTGATGCAGGACTTGAGGTTAAACCCTAAAAGGTATGCTCATTTTTCTATTTTTGGCAAAAAACAAAAATTATATATTCTTCCTGAAGATGACCCTGCTTCCAATAAGTAATCTAAATGCGAGTAAAGTCGAGGTGAAACTCATGGTATAAATTGAAGTGATACGAAAAAATTGTTCTTGCACATGCCATAGGCAGGCACAAGAACAACTCTTAAGTCTTAGTATCTATAAAATATAAAGGCTGTTTTTTAGCTCATACTCTTTTATAACTCAAGCCTATCGCTACCAAAGCCCCTGCTCCAGCACTACACAAGGCATATATAAAGACATCTGTCAATACTCCACTCCAAGTCATCAGACTGGTAGTGCTGTGTATCATGGAGTCATAACCCAGAGCCACTAATCCACCTATCAATGCTCCAGCTGTAGCACCTGTCATCCAGTTTCTGATGCCAGCCCACTTCTCAAAAATATAAGCCAGTAAAAGTGCACCAGCCAGATTGCCAATCACGAGTCCAATCATGTTGGGCTCTGCCTGAACACTAGCCATGCCAGGGTTGGTAGATGCCAGCATATCTGCAAAGACCACGGTATATAGGAGTCCTCCCAAAGCAAAATAGCCAATAAAACCTGCTAAAGTACCAAGTAAAAGTCTGTTGAAATTCATTTTGTAAATTTTTGTTTTGATGAAATAAGAAAGTATATATCAAAGCAAATGTAAATGAATAAATTGTAAAAGTATCATATTTGATAAAATTGACTAATTTTATAAAATAACTTCAATTTGTTATACTTGTTAATAAGGTAAACTAAATTCAGAATACCAGACCCCTCGCAATTTAAATCCATGAAAAACACGCATTTTTCAATTGCCCCGGGCTTCAGGCATTGGTTGAAAGTTGTTGTATCCCAATAGCAATTGTCCCGATAGCAATTGTCCCGATAGCTATTGTCCCGATAGCTATCGTCCCGATAGCTATCGGGATAGTCGGAATTTATATTTGCATCCGGTCAGAGACTGGTGAATACTGCATCGTAGCTAGGAAGCTACGACGAACGGATTCCACTAATTTTATAAAATTACTTCAATTTGTTATACTTGTTAATAAGGTAAACTAAATTCAGAATACCAGACTCCTCGCAATTTAAATCCATGAAAAACACACATTTTTCAATTGCCCCGAGCTTCAGTCAGTGGTTGAAAGTTGTATAGCCTCCATATAAATGGGTAAAACACTAGATATAAGACATAATAGTATGATTTTGTCAACCCACCTTTTTTACATTTGACGAAAATAAATTGTTAAAATTTAACCATAAGTACAAAATGTTCCAAACTAATAATTTTTTTCACTTTTTTCGTAAAATCCAAAATATCAGTATAATACATATTGCGACATATTAGTATATTATTTTTATTGTGATTTGGGGCAGCGAACTGTGTTAATTTTCCGTTAAAGAAAATGTAAAGAAAAGTTTTTTTTGGCATCTAAAGATTCTATATTTGCATCTTTCAATGTCAAAAAGGACATTCTAACTCTTATTTTTCATAACAAAACAATTTATTAGTATGAAACAAGTCTTATTATTAGTGTTTATACTCTTTGGAAGTGTAAGCATGTCTTATGGACAGAGGACTATTTCCGGTAAGGTCACTGACGCTTCTGGAGTATCTGTCATTGGAGCCAATGTGACTGTAAAAGATGCATCAGGCTTAGGTACGATCACCGACATCGACGGCATGTTTAAGCTTTCCGTCCCTACTGGTAGTACCATATTAGTATTCAGTTATACTGGATACCAGACTCAGGAGTTTACACTTGGTGAGTCCAATTCGGTCAATGTCACCTTAGCTGAAGGTAGAGTGTTGGAAGAAATCGTAGTAACTGCCCTCGGTATCAAACGTGACAAGAAGTCTCTTGGTTACTCTGTGACAGATGTAAATTCTGATCAATTGGTTCAGAGATCTGAAACTGACCCGATCAGAGCTTTATCAGGCAAAGTAGCTGGTGTAAACATTACCGGTGCTGGAGGAGCGCCCGGGCAATCCAAAAAGATCAACATTCGTGGATTTTCATCTTTGACAGGAAATACACAACCACTATTCGTGGTAGATGGTATTCCTTTTGACAACTCAGTAAACTCACAAGGTAACGCAACTCAATTCTCCAACAGAGCATTTGATATTGATCCAAATAATATTGAGTCAGTATCAGTACTTAAAGGAGCAGCAGCAGCGGCACTTTATGGTTCAAGAGCGACAAATGGGGTAATCTTAGTTACAACTAAGTCAGGAAAAAAATCAAACAAGGGTATGGAGATTACTTACCAATCTTCTTATGCGCAAGAAAAAATTTCTAGCCTTCCTAATTATCAAAACGTGTACACTCAAGGTTCTAACCAGAACTATAATGGTGGATTTATTGGAAACTGGGGAGCACCTTTCCCTAATCACGTAGATAGAATTAACAACGAATTTTATGGCGGAGCAGCTAGATATTCTAAAACAAATGTAACTGGCTATCCTGAAGGAACGGTTCCTCACCCTATGGTTGGAATTCCATATACCATTGCTAATGGTTACCAAGATATCTTCCCTGAATTATTAGAAGACGATCCTAATAAGCCAGGTTTTAAGAGAGCAATTCCGATTGCACTTGAGCCATATGATTTTATTGAAGGCTTCTTCAATACTGGTCAGTTGGTTGAGAATTCACTTTCAGTAGCAGCTGGTGATGAGAAAAGAAGTTTGAATACTACAATCTCTAGAATGGATAACACAGGTATTGTAGAAAACTCTAAGTCAAGCAGAACGACGCTTGCTTTTGGCGGAAATGCAACACTTGATAATGGATTGACGCTTTCTGGTAATGTTAATTATGTGAACACTAGCCAAGAATCGCCGCCAATTGCACCTTCTTACTATGCTGATTATGGTAGCCCGGATGAGGCAAGTATTTATTCAAGATTATTTTACCTACCTAGAAACGTGGACTTGGTAAACTGGCCTTTTGAAAATCCAGTGAATGGAAACAACGTTTTCTATAGAGCATTAGATAATCCAAGATGGTTGACTAAATACAATAGATTCTCAAGTCACGTAAACAGATCTTTTGGTGGTTTGACATTATCATATCCATTGACTTCATGGTTGACTGTGAATGCAAGAGGTGGATACAATACTTATAACGATACTCAAATTTCTAAAACTAGATCAGGTGGAATACAAGATCCAAATGGTAGAGTTTGGACTCAAGATATTAAAAATACTGAATTGGATTTCAACTATTTCTTAGTTGCTAACAAAACATTGACGGATGATTTTGATTTGACTGTTACGGCTGGTTTGAACCAAAATCAAAGAGAGTATTCTTTAAAGTTTGTTGAAGGT
>JBATLS010000007.1:0-2261 GCA_049289435.1 Saprospiraceae bacterium
CATTAAAATAAAAATAAAAAATCTACAGATGAAATGAGCATGAGTAGTAACACACAAACCGTGATGATTATTTTCATGCGAATTCCATCTGGCTTCTTTAAACAGGCATTCAGAGAATGCCAATTAAAAAAATATACAGATGAAATGAGACTCAAGGGCAAAAAAAACCCGACCAGGTGCATGATCGGGCTTAATCGTTCTTGGTTCTAATGTTCTCAACAACGGGTGTATTGCAAAAATACATTTATTTATTTATATATGTATCTTTTTCTTGAAAAAAAAAATATTTAGGTCAAATTGACTTCTAACCATTTATCATCGAAAGATCATTTTACTTTTCTGTAACTCTGACTGAGATTCTTCTATTTTGCTGACGACCTTCTTCGGTAGCATTGTCTGCTATTGCAAATTTATCACCATAGCCTTCCGCACTAAGTCTTGCTTTATCTACTCCCAAGTTTATGAGTTCGTTCATCACATTGAATGCTCTGTCAGTACTCAGACGCTGATTTGCTTTAGCATCTCCGGTATTGTCGGTATATCCGCCTATCTTAAGTTTGACTTTAGGAAAAGCATTCAAAATCTCTGCAATATTTTTTAATTGCTCCTGACTGGAAGGTTGCAATGTGGCTTTGCCAGTATCAAATAGTAACCTGTCAAAATCAAACCATGTCGTCTTGTCCACCATTTTTGCATCGTCCTCTACAAATGAGATCAAATCTGCTTCTATACCATCTTTAGCGGCACCTATTAGTTCAAAACCCGAGGATAACTTATATTGGAATAGCTTGTCAATAGCAACACCCATACTATCTACTGCTGCTCCTGCTGCTCCTGCTGCGTTCATGGCTGCCGAATCGATCATAGTCGCAGCATCTTCAGTAGCTTCGACTACTTTTTTGCCACAACCCTTGGTGCCCAACCAATAAAGAACTGCTGCACCAAGCAAAATAGGAAGCAACCACTTCATCCAATTGTTGCCGCCACTTACTGTAGGTGTCGCAACATCGGTATTTACTTTCGGAGCACTACCCAAGTCCGCAAAGTTTAATAAGCTACCCAGTCCAGCAGGAAGTGCCGCATTGACAAAACTCTTTTGACCTCCTAGTAAATCTGTAAGGAATGAGAGTCCTTTACCTTTGATTTGGTTGCCAATGACGCTCATCAAAAATGGAGCGGCCAATTTTAGAAGCGAAGATGTAGATCCACTTTTCAGGCCGCTCAATCCCGATATGAGATCAATGACGCCTCCGGATTTATTTCCCAATAGTGATTCTATGATCCCTCCGCCAGAATGGAGTAGTCCATTGACATTGCTTGCGCCACCGCCAAAAAGTCCTGCGATATTGCCCAAGCTATCTATATCTAATTTTCCGATCATATCCATGATGCCTTGCGCACCTGAAGGAGTTGATGATTTTTGTATGACAGATCCGAGTATAGCAGGCATCATACTACCCAATGCTGAGGTGACTGAAGACTCTGATTCGCCCAGAAAGCTGCTGGCCTGTTTTGCAAGTTGGCCAGTTACCTGATCTTTGACTAAGTCTAATAAATTAATTGACATTCGTTTGAGTTTAGTGGTTTAAAAAAAAGTTTTTCGTTTTGATGTATTTTGTCAAAATACAATAATTAAGACTGAAAATTGTCGCAAAGTCACACTTTTATGTTCAAAAAAGTAGGTGATCTTAGCAAATATTTTGTTAATCTACTCAACTTTACAAAATGGTGGTAAGCGAAAAGATGGAAATATGTGGGGTATTAAATTATTTGTCTGAGGTAGGCTTATTGGATAACTCTGGCAGCTTCTCAAATTTCATCATAGACCCAAACTCCGTTCTGAAAGCCACTCCCAAACCATATTTAGCTCTCAAACTGGTGATAAATACAGGATCAATGTCATATTTGCCATATAGCCTGATCTTTAATCTTCGGTCATCGGTGAGTATATATTCTATGGCAAAATCAGGAAGTACCTGATTGATGGCGATACCTTGATTTTGGAATACATAATTGCCTCCGAAATCAAAAGATAATCGATCGTTTCTAGTCAACAATGTACTTTTGACCCCTATCTCGTCTGGCAAAATACTATTACCCGTGACAGTAAAATTGTTGTTATGCATATTGATATCAAAATCAACTCCAGAAATAAAGCTTCCCTCCTGGACAAAACTATTGAGTGCATTGGTAATCAGATAGGATAATTGACTTGTCAGGAATTCACTCAGTGTATTGATACTCGCGGACTGTATCCCTGC
>JBATLS010000008.1:0-9380 GCA_049289435.1 Saprospiraceae bacterium
AAGCTAGATGGATGGAGACACAGCTCGGGACCAGATGGAGAAGTCTTGCATACAGACAATGAATTGAGTACAAAAGCGGGTGTCTTTATTTCGTCTCTCACTATGACCATCAGACTGGTCGAATCTGAAGATCTGCAACCATCTTGTGACACACTGAGCGAATAGGTACCTTGACTTTCTCTGTTTGCATTGGGTATAGTCACTACACTTCCTTTATCATTAATTGGTATCGGTCCTTTCCATAAGTAAATGATATCTCTGGGGTTGCCTGCCGAAAGACGAATGGTATCTCCGAAACATACGGGAGAATTGGATGTAATCGATGGTAATGCAGGGCGACTTTTCACATCTATATTTATAAAACCCGACAAAGGGGACGTACACCCAAACGCTTTGATCTCCAATCCATAAAATCCACTATTGACCATAGCAGAATTTGGAATAACCAATCTATTCATCGGTGTGATAAACTGGCCTAAAGGTGTGTTCCAAATATACTCTGCACCCATGATCCCGTTCGGCCCAACAATGGTCATGGTATCGCCTTCACAGTAAAATGGATTAGAGGTAACGACTGGTTTTGCAGGAATTAAGTTGAATGCTACTTTGGTAGAAATTATATTTGATGGACATTTTCCATTCATAATGACCAATTGGTAGAATCCGGTATCTTTAGCTGACAAATTTGTCAATTTTGGTTCTCGCTCAGTGGATGTGTATCCATTGGGACCTGTCCAGCGATAAGTATAAGCATTAGAATTTGGGAAGAAAGATGGAAAAAATCGAATGGAATCGCCACTCACCATACACGCTTTGGAAGTGTTGGATAGTGCCGTGATCTCAGGTACATTGATCACGCTCACCGTGGTATTGGCGTTGTTTTGACATCCCGTAGGAGTGGTGATAACCACAGAATAATCCCCTGGCACTCCCGGTATAAGAGGATCAAATACTGATGGGATATTGGCCACCGGACCTTGCCATTTATAACTGGCATTGGGTACAAAAGTGGCTTGCAGTCTGATACTATCTCCTTTGCACACAGGCCCAGTATTGATGGCACCTATCTCAAGACGATGATCGATAGCAATAAATTTTCCTGCAGATAATTGAGAAGTACAATTGCCTTTGATTGCTCTCACTGTCCAAGTGCCTTGCAATGCGGATTGAGCGTTGTTAAATATCAGATTATTATCTTGCGTGGTAGTAAAAAGGGCCCCATTTCTGAACCAATCGAATCTTTCTGCATTGGTCGATCCCGACGCTACCAAAGTAAAAATGGCTCCTTCACAAAATATATCTGCAGAAGCTATGACAGGTTGAGCAGGTTTTTCTAAGATGGCCACCCGGGTGATGGCTGTATCAGATAAGCAACCTCCATTATTTATCACTAAAGCATAGTTGCCAGCATGGATATTGCTGGCATTTGTGATGACTCTGGGGCTCTTGCCTTGCTCCACATATCCGGATGGCCCTGTCCATTGATATATAAAGTTGGGATTGCTGACTGGACTTCCTAATACAATGCTTTCTCCCTCACAGACAGAGACAAAGAGATCATTGACTGAAGCCATGGGAATACTCAATATCGTAGCCTTTAGCAATGGTGATGGATTGGAGCTGCAGTCCGGGCCTTTGGCAATCACATAATAAAAGTGGATGCCCGTGGCTGGCCTCAATATATATTCAGGTATCTGAGTGCTCTTAAGCAATACACCAGTAGGAAATATCCCCTCATACCATTGATAGACGATCTCCCCTGAATAATTGGATGTGCTAAGGATCAAATCTGTTCCAGAGCAAATATCCCTATTATTGGCACTCAGCACCGGGTTGGTCAAAGGTTTGATATTGACTACCATAGACCCTATGGAGGTACACCCATTAAATCCTTTTACAGTCAGCACATATACGCCATTAAAATTTTCATCTGGATTGATTATAAATGGGTTTTCGGTAAAAAACTCTATGTCTCCAGGACCATCCCAATGATAGGTATATGTACCTGGAACATCTGCTGGCGGCAAATTTGCAAATAGTTTTAGCGTATCATTGGCACACAACCCGGCAGAAAAAGTGGGTTTAAGATCAAATGATTTGACCCTGACTATAGAGATGCAAGTGTCCATATTGCCTTGAAGATCTTCTACTATGAAGAGTACCGAAACATCCGTATTGGCTTTACTGCAGTCAAATGATGCAGGTACTACCCTCATATTTTGGATACCGCAATTGTCAGTACTACCATTGTTGATCATCACAGGAGTCAGCAGCGACGGTTGAGTACCAGATGGATGAAGTGTTATCACCGCGCTTTTGCATTTAGCCACTGGTTTTTCTTCGTCTTTGACCAATATATCAAAAGTACAACTGCCTGAGTTGCCAGAATCATCTGTAGTGGTCACGGTGATGGTATTTTTACCACTATTGAGCACAAATGGAAATGTAGCCGCTCCCGGTGGCACTACGGTATTGGCTATGATGGTATTGCCCGTGGATTTCAATGAAAAAGTAGCATCTGAATATCTTAATCGGCCCCTGATATAGCTTGTATTATCAGTAGTCTGATTGCCCGTCAAAGGGATGCATGGATTGATCCCATCGCCTCCGAAATTGGGAGATGCCACGACGGAAACTTGATTATTGATGATCCAGGTATTGAATATTTCAGTGGGTATATCAAACTCAGTAAGACTCTGTGTACATGCTGCTCCAGTCGAAATTTTAGTCCTCCCGATGAGATATCCACCCGGACCTAGTATTTCGAAATATTCTCCAGCTTCATTGTTGTCACCAAAAAAATCTATTTGCAAGGTTACTTTACCATTTATATGTCTGATAGGAAATACATTAGTGAATACCAATTGCTTGTTTCTTGCGATATATTTTAAGGATGGTTCATTATAAATAAATGATATGGCTGCGGCTTCGGATGATGTAGGTGTCAGTACATCATACTTTCTATTGGATCCACAGTTTTCATTGACCACAAAATTGATAGGTATTTGCACTGTATCTTTGCACAATCCTTTCTTCAAAATAGAAGTCATATCTATTGGGCAGACGATCACTGGTGGAGTCTGATCCTTTATGATTATTTTGGTTTCACATATAGAAGTGTTACCTGCACAATCTTCCAAAATAAATTTTACACTGTGTCTCCCCTTTTCTAAGGATTGAGCAACAGATATTGTGCTTCCTGACAATGTTATTATCGGGCCATTATTGACACTGTACGATTTTTTAACTGTGTTGACAATATCGATGTCATAGCTGATGGTCGCTTCCACTCTGCTACTGTTGCAAATCTGATTGATGGACAATACAGGACTCCCGGGTATAATGTTAGGCACAAACTTTAGAGAAATGAAACCATCCTGAATCCAACGTAAAACTTTAGTTTGATCCAACACCAAATCAAAATCTACACTCGAACATTGTCCGGGTCCCAAAGGAGTCTTTCCTATGATCAATCCATCTTCGTCCATGATATTGAAAAATTCGGTGACATCATCTATATCCATATTTACCAAAGAAATCTTAAGTACACCATTATTGAGTGGTATGGCTGTAGCAGGGTTGAAGGGCCCTACCCTTAGTGTCACAGAATCTACGATCGCCTCATTTCCAAAGGGTTGGCCAGATGTGACAGGTGCGCTCACTTTTTTGATTACTGGTGACGCTGTCTCAGTACAATTATCTGTAGCTCGTGGCACATTGACGGTGATATTTGCGGCACAACTCACACTGTCCAATATGACCACCAACGAATCCTGACAATTGGTCATCACTGGAGACAATGTGTCTCTTACACCAAAGATGGCAGCAGTAGCGGCGGCATTTCCACAACTATCATAATACACAAAATCCACTTCCGCATACCTTAAATAACCCTGGAGAGCTGAAGGGCATACTTGTACTGGTAAGACGGACGGATTTTGCCCTGGAAATGTAGTTGGGTTATTGATATCATAACTTCCTTTGACTGCTGCAAAAGATTTTACTGACCCACACACAGCAGTTGCCATAGACCCACCTCTATCTGCAACCCAATTTCCAAGTAGAGTATTGAAATCTTCCTGACTGCTACAATCAAAAGATTTATTTTGCGCTGGTCTTGAAATGATTGGTGGGGTATCTTGTATGACTTGTATGTTTTGATGGTAGATAGTCCTATTGCCACAAAGATCCGTCAAAGTATATCTTCTGCTGATCACTGTAGTACAAGACTGACTCAAAGTGGTATCCACAAAAGAAACGGTCGATGGTGAACATTCGTCTGCAAATAAGATAAAGATGCTGTCGGGATTTGCTGCAAATGACTTACAACTTACATGAACAGTAGGTGCAGGTGTGACGGCAGGACCAATAGTATCTCTCACAGTAATGATATGGGTGTGAGTTGCTTCGTTACCACATTTGTCAGTAGCTACCCAAACTCTGGTGATGGTATAGTTGTAGTAACTGCATTGTGTAGAGTCAGATGGCCTGCTGCTCGTTTGTCTCAATATTGGAAAGATATTTTTATCACAATAATCGAGGACAATTGGAGCAGTTGGTGGTGGGATATCATTACATTGTACGGTGACATCTATAGGTCTATTGACAAATACTGGTGCCACATTGTCCAATACAGAAAAGGAGGTAGTGCCGGGAGTGATGCTTTGATTACCACATTCGTCTTGCACAAAAAAATTGATATTGATCTTCCAATTACAAATACCATCCGGTATCATCGGATAAGGTCCATTGACGATACTGCCGCCGCCTGAGCTGATGACCGTGCTTCCTGTAGTAATGGCAAACTGAAAATTGGTCCAAATCACCGAATTGCTGCATGCATCCGTGGCGACGTACCCTGCTTTATTTTGAATCCAATTGATCAGTGTGTCTCTGATTCCTGCTATGCAATTATATTGAGCATTGGGCACATTATTGAAAGTTGGCCCTGTGACATCTGTGGTAAAAAATGACGCGGCGGATGGAGGACTGGTATTTCCAGAAGTATCTACGGCCGTAAAAGTAACGTCCACTTTCTGCTTATTGCCGCATATGACATCAAGGGAATTGTTAAATATTGCAATGGCTTGAGCCAATGTGATATTGGTGCGAAAAGATACGATCCCTGAATTGTCGGTAGCCATGGCACCAGCAGCATTATTGTACCACGTGGTCAATAAAGTAATCATATCGGTATTTGAGTTACAAGTAAACGATGTGTCTCTGGCAGGCTTTATGATGATCGGAGCGATCGTGTCCTGAGCACTGATAGATAGCGAACCTATAGCAAATACAAAAAATAATGAAATCCTTAGGTAATACATATGGTGATACATCTCAGGTGATATAGACAAAAGTTTCGTAGCCTTTGTCTGTAACGCAAAGATAATATTTAATATTCGGAGTTGTTGGATTATGTAGTCAATAACTGCCTTAAAGTTTCCAAAAAACTATTTTAAAGTCATAGAATATTCAGCTACAGCTTTGATCTCCGACAAGCTCAAAATATTTTCAAAAGCTGTCATCAGTCCTTTTCCTTTCATCACCATCGCTATACGCTCATCTACCCCAAATTCAGAGATAGTCAGGTCTTTTGAGCCGTTAGCCCCTAGCTTTCCATCTGCTCCATGGCACAATTCACAGTTTTGTTTGAATACTTTAGCTCCATCCACTACAGGCTCAGCAGTCTTGGTTTCTGTAGATGCTTGACCATCTTTCTTATTGCCACAAGCAAATGAAGCCAAGATTAAAATACTGAAAATCACATACTTCTTCATAATGTTACAAATTGTTGAGTTTTGATAAATGAATACAAATGTATCAATTCTACTTATATTTTTTGCACAGGAAGGCTTGATTTATATCTACATTATCAAAAAAGACGATGAAGATGTGATAAGGATAGAAAAACTATTAAACGCCCAATGATACACTTTGGGTTTTAGGCTGGAATAGGAAAATTCATTAAAGATAGGTAGGGCTAAGTAAACATCCATTTTGACTATCAAACAAACAAGGGTTGCAAATATAGACTCTGCAACCCTTGATTAGAGTTTGTTTTAAATTTTCATGTTAGAGCGAAAGCAAACAAATGATGAAATTTTAAACACACTCTCAATAGATATGATCAAAAAAATCCCTAATATTATTCCTCCTTCCGACCTCTCTTGCGGTCTTTGATATTGGAAATGACTTTTTCCTTAAATCCTCTTTCTGCTTTAAACAACATGGCAATTCGCTTGGCAGAAATAACCGTCTTCATCTTTTGGATGTACTTTTTCTGGATGTCAATTTCTTTTGCTTTGGTATCCAATAATGCGTACATCATATCTTCGGCTTCTTTGTCAGACATATCAGCTGATGGTTTGATCTTCATTTCGGACTTTAGCGCATCCAACTCTGATTGGTAACTGTTGTAAATAGGCCAAAATTTTTGTGCTTCATTTTCATTCAGCTCCAATTGTTGGGTAATATAAGCTGCCTTTTGTGCCATCATTTTTTCTTTGATATTAACTTTGGCTTGTGCTTGCAGACTACCTACCAACACAAAGCTCAACAAAGTGAAAGTAAGGACTTTGGGTAAATACTTATTGATGTAAGATTTCATGATAAAAATTTTTATAATTGAATTAAAGTGTTTTTATTTAAAATGTAACGTTGATGTGATTTAGTACTTGGTAATGAAGTCAAAACCTGATTTCTTAGTCAGGAATCTGGGACTCCAGCAACTCCAATATCTGTTCGTCATAGTTCACTATGGATACATCGCTCTCTTCTATCAGCCCCTGGTCTATCATCATATTGATATCAAAATCTTCGGGGTGCAACTCCAAATATTTGATATAGATGTCTTGGTCTATCATTTCTGCGGCCAAGGTTTTATCATTGGTAACACTGAGCTGGTTCATGACTATGCTACCTGTAGTGATCAGAATCACCGCTGCAGCTACAGATTTCCACCACTTCAATGCAAATATTTTTGCTGACTCTTGCTTCACTTGATGAATGTTGGTACTGTTTTCCAACTTTTGTAATACTTTAGTTTCCACTACATCCATATACCCATCAGGCAATACCGCATGCTCTGGAGAGTATATCCTCATTTGAGAAAGAATTTTTTCTTCGACCTCTTCAAAATATTGATTCGGCACTTCCAAGTGATTCTCTTTTGACAACGTACTAAGGATAGGAGCTACACCTTTTAGCTCATCATAGACATCGTTTGTATGGTTCATATTCATATATCTGCTTTTAAATATTCTTCTATTTTTTTTACCGCATGATGGTAGGATGCTTTTAGTGCTCCTACCGATGTATCTGTCACCTCCGCCATACTATGATAAGGCATCTCATCATAATACCTAAGGTTGAAAACCAATTTCTGCTTGTCTGGAAGACTCTCTATGGCTTTTGCCAGTTTGTTTAAAATAAGATCGCCATCTATATTTCCTTCCACACTACCTCCATATTGAATTCTTGAATCCAGACTCACAAATGATTTATTTTTTCGCGACTGGATAAAATTTAAACTCTCATTGCTTGCTATTCTATACAGCCAGGTATATAAGGACGATTGACTTTTGAAATGATCAATATTTTTTACCACCTTCAAAAAGGTATTTTGCAACACGTCATCTGCATCTTCATGCTCCGTGACCATCCTCCTGATATGCCAGTACAACTTCTCCTTGTATTTGCTGACCAAATGCCGATACCCTTCATTACGACTCGCTGGCGAAAGCATCATATTTAGTATTTCTTGGTCATCTCGAAAACCCATCCGCATCACAATTTTTACAACCCATAGACTGATTAAATAGTTAAAGGTTTAATTACTTCTTCCTAAAAATGGTAAAAAAATATCATCTTTGGTATCTTTGCACCCATATTAATTCTGATCCAATGTACAAAATAGTCTTTTCATGTATTTGCATCACTTTTTTGTGGTCTTGCAAAATGGAAAAAAAGGAAAATTTAGCACTCATCAAAGATGCAAATATTTATCACGAATCTGTCAAAGCTGTGAGTGATGTCATTGTTCATGATATCTTTTCTCCTCCGGTAGCCAGTCGTATATACGCTTACACATGTATAGGCGGTTATGAAGTCATGCGGCAAAGTGACCCAAAATACCCTTCATTGGCAGGAGCTATAAAACATATGCCCCCTATACCTCCTTGTGATCCCGCTCACCAGTGCAATTATGAAATGGCATCTGCCCTGACGCTACTTAATATCGGAAAGACGTTGATATTTTCTGAAGATTCTATACAAGTACAGATCGATAAAGTGATCAAGTATTATAATGAATCAGGTATCTCTGATGAGATGTTCGAAAATTCAATATCTTATGCTGACACTGTCGCTGCCCATATACTGAAGTGGTCATCCGATGATCTGTACAAACAAACTCGTTCTTACCCTAAATACAGTATCCAGAAAGACCCATCCACCTGGCGACCTACCCCTCCCGGCTATATGGATGGCATAGAGCCTTCGTGGCATTTGATACGCACCATGCTGATGGACTCAGCTGCCCAATATAAGCCTGCTCCACCTACTACGTATGATGTCAAGGACAAAAACAGCTTATATTTCCGGGAGACCATGGAAGTATATACCAAAGTCAAAGAAGCTACTGAAGAAGAAATAGAAATTGCCAACTTTTGGGATTGCAATCCCTACAAACTCAACGTTTCGGGTCACGTCATGCATGCTACCAAAAAAATATCTCCAGGTGGCCATTGGATCAACATCGTCGGACTTACCTGCAAAAAATCTAATAGCAGTACCATAGTCTCCGCACATGCCTATGCGATGGTGTCAGTGGGTTTGTTTGATGCATTCATCAGTTGCTGGGACGAAAAGTACCGGAGCAATGCGATCAGACCAGAGACGGTCATCAATGAGCACATCGATCCGGAATGGTTGCCCATATTGCAGACTCCACCATTTCCTGAATATACCAGTGGACACAGCGTAGCTTCTGGGGCAGCATCGGTGATACTTACCAGGCTTTTTGGTGATAATTTCAGTTTTGACGATGATACAGAGGTCGAATTTGGCTTGCCCGTGCGCTCATTTAATTCATTCACCCAAGCAGCAGATGAAGCAGCCATCTCGCGTATGTATGGAGGCATTCATTTTATGCCAGCCATCACCAACGGACTGGCTCAAGGTAGATCCGTAGGTCAATTGGTTCTTACAAAACTTTTGGACAAAAGTAGGTAATTCTACTTTGTTAAATTTAGTGAAAGACAATCGGTTTTTCAATGACCATTGTCTTCAGCCAATGGAACAAAGTAAACATTAATTCTTTTGGTGGACGACAATTTGTGGAAAAGGTATTTCGATGCCCTCTTTATCAAATACTTCCTTCA
>JBATLS010000009.1:0-2177 GCA_049289435.1 Saprospiraceae bacterium
ATCGTGATGGCTATGGCTATCAATAAAACCTGGTGCAAGGACTTTGCCTTTTCCATCAGTGATCGTTTCATTTGGAAAAGGTGCCAGATCACCAATGTCACTAATGCGATCATTGAGAATACGAACACTTGCCTCAAAGGCAGGAAGTCCTGTGCCATCAATTACTTTCACATTCGAAATAAGATGTGTAGCAGGTAATGTATAAGGTTTGTCCTCCCAAATATTTTTGATGATGCCGCAAGCCCGACCGTCTGATGAGTTGGTGAGTACGATCATAGTTTTATTTTGGTAAATGTTACGGGTAATCTGGGTTACAAAGCCAACCCATCCGCCACTGTGCGAAACTATTTTCCCCGGCTGATCAATGAACCAACCGAAACCATACTTATGCTCCTCCCCATTGTTGAGTTTTCCGGGTGAAATCGCTTCTGCAAAAGTAGATTTCTTCACCAGCTTTTCGGTATAGAGCACCTGATCCCACTTATACAAATCTTCCACAGATGCATACACATTGCCATCGCCAACAATGCCATCATACCGCATGAGGTCATTGAGCACGGGTTTTCCACCCTCATAGCGAAAACCAAAAACACGCGAAGATGGGTACGATTTCAATTTCAGATGATACACATAAGTATTTTCGAGTTTGAGTGGTCCGGCTATGTATTGCTGAAAGAACTTATCTGCTGGTGAACCTGAAATTTTTTGTATGATGGAGGCAAGTGTAGTATAGTTGGTATTGCAGTATTGCCACTGTTCACCCGGTTGAAAAACCAAGGCAGGTTTTTTAGCAGCCAATAATTCGAGCATGGATTGATTGGTGAGAGTGTCGAGTAAGATCATATCGCCTTGAGCTATGTCGAAATATTCAGGCAGACCGGACACCTGGTTCATAATGTGCCTAATAGTTATGTTTTCGTAGGGGAAAATGGGTAAGTATTTTTGAACCAGGTCATCATAATTCAGTTTGCCTTGCTCTTTCAACACCATAGTCATCATGGTATAAAACTGTTTTGACACAGAAGCAAGATTGAACGCTGAACCAGTTGTCAAGGGCGCTAATGTTGCAGGATCGGAAATGCCAAATGCCTTACTATAAAGTATTTTTCCTTTTTCGCCGATCAGCACGGTACCATTGAAGAGTTGTCGTTGATGTAAATAGGTAAGTACAGAATCAATCCGGGCGATTTTCTGAGTATGCTGGCCTAGTGCCACAAATGGGATCAACAATAGGAGAAAAAAAATCTTATTCATGACTATCTTTATTTTACTAACAAAACCACCATACCTTAACTTAATATGGCTCTAGCCAACTTTTCAGCTCCAAATCGTATCACATCAGTAGCAGGAAGGCCAGTTTCTTGTTCTACTTTTTCAATTTCTGCCCTGGCTTCTTCATCTGTCATATGAAAGGTATTGAGTGCCACTCCCACACATGTAGCAGTCGTAAGACTTCCACAAACCCTTGCCACCGCTTCATTGAGCGCAATAAATTCCTTAAGTGGAGGGATTTTAATATCTGGATTATCAAAATTTGTTTTCATACCTGCTCTATGACATAATATCAAGTGTGTGGCGCAGCTACCCCGCATGAGTGGAAGTGTGGCAGTGCTTCCGGGGTGTCCTAGGGATCCCTGCCCTTCTATGATGACGACATCTTTATCTTTGGCAGTCAAGACCAATTCTTCTACTGCGCCTGCCGCCTGATCCACTTTGACGGCATCTAGTGGGATACCTTTTCTGGTCACCGTGATACCTATCTGTCCTGTGGCTAAAAAATCGGTCGAAATACCTTGTTCTTCGAGCCATCTGTATATCTCTATTCCGGTAGTCATCTTTCCCACGGCCATATCTGTCCCTACCATCAACACCCTTTTATTGTCACACTTAGCAGCACGGGACTTGGCTATCGGATAGGATGGTTTTGGTGTGCGAACATCCCAAATAAGTTGTGAAGGGTTCGTCGGATCCAGCAAATGGCCGAAACGTGCATTTAGACTATCATGGAGACCGTTGATCAGCTAAAGCCCGTTGTTTAATGCCTTCTCCATAGGGGCATCCCATGTATCCGGAAATTTTCCACCCGAGGGAGCTATGCCAAGCACTAAAACTTCCGCACCTAAGGCGATCCCATCTTCCACTGTAGCAACGACAGGCACATCAAATGGACTACCTAC
>JBATLS010000010.1:0-6012 GCA_049289435.1 Saprospiraceae bacterium
GATTCCAGTAGTGCTTTGACCATTGATATAAAAAACATTGGATAGTTGATTGACAGCAAGATATCTCCTGATTCCTCTGGTATCATTGGCCCAAGGCTGATAAAATGACGTCGAATTTTGATCTTGAATACTCTCATCCGAAAACTTAAAGTACGAAGGACGATAGACGAGATCGTTTTTTATATATAGATTCCATTTTGGGCTCGTGGCACGATTGAGTTGGTAGTACTGGATGAATGCCAAACTTCTCTCTTGTTGTCTGGTAGTGGCATCGCTCAGCAGAACGTCGATATTTTGCTTGAAAGTCTGATGGAGATCCGTTTCATCTACTATGCCTCCTATGTGACTTTCTTGATTGGCATTGTGAATAAAAACCAAAAAAGCATTATACTTTTTTTCTGGACTTTGATATCTCAGACCTATACCAAAACTGGTACTCTTGGTATCCTGAGTAGCATAAAACCCAGTCTGACTGATACGCGAATAATTGAGACTCAACGAAAGTCCATTTTTAAAATTTCGGGAAAATGCTGCTGCTACATTGATATTTTCCTGGGTAGATAGCTGCGAGAAATACAGATCCGACAATGGCCTGTTTTGCTCATAAAATCTGAAGTTATTCAAATCGGTCTGATAATACTTATATTGGTCATATCCTGTATTGAAGCCCGTACGAATACTGGGATCAAAGATCATAGTCTGCATGGCTGAACCATAATTGGCAGTATTGATATATTGCCCGCCCTCTCTTAGACCAGAGTTTTGGTGGAGAAAGTGGATATCTGCCAAAGTATCGGAGATCACATACTTCTCAAAAATATCGCTCAACAAAACATAATTGTATATCGTCGTATCGAGTGTGGATATTTCATCTTGTACATTATTTTGTACATTGACCCCTCGCTGGCTGCTTGGACCTATGCCTTTAGGTGGACTCTGGGCATAAGCATGATATGAGGTGCTCATCAAAATAATAAATGAACATACTCTTACGACCGGAACTAATATTGAATATCGGATCACCAAATTGCAACCTAACTTAAAGTTTTTCAATCGATGGATTTTTTAGAATACAGATAATTGCTGATCATAACAAAAGGTGCTACAATCAAGCACAAAGGTAAAATAAATCACTTAATAATACTAACATGACAGATTTGGTACTCCTGTCAATATGAACGTATGCATGGGGTCTTGAGTATTAAAAAATATGGTTATTTTCGATTTAACTGCATAAATACATGATTTATCTATTGGAATTTGGTGCATTTGTATGGAAACCAAAGCACAAACCCTTACTTTTGCGATTATTATCAATCTGGACATCGATATGCAACATTTAGACCTGAGATACGATTTGAGAGGGGTGTCGGCTTCAAAGGATGAAGTCCATCAGGCCATCAAACATCTGGACAAAGGGCTTTTTCCCAATGCTTTCTGTAAAGTGATCCCTGATATCGTGGTCCGGGACCCTGATTATTGCAATATCATGCATGCGGACACCGCAGGTACCAAAACCAGTCTGGCGTATATATATTGGAGAGAGACGGGGGATATTTCGGTGTGGAAAGGGATCGTAGAAGACGCCATAGTGATGAATCTGGACGATATGGGATGCATAGGTTGTTTTGATAATATCGTCCTATCCTCTACGATCGGTAGGAATAAAAGTCTAATCACAGGAGAGATATTGTCCACTTTGATCAATCACACCCAGGACTATATCGAAAAATTGGCAAACTATGGCATTGGTATTACGCTCGCTGGTGGCGAGACTGCAGATGTAGGGGATATAGTCCGTACGGTGGATGTTGGGTTTACGGCCTTTGGCAGAATGAAGAGATCTGATGTCGTTGACATACATATCCAGCCAGGTGATTATATTGTGGGTTTTGCTTCATATGGGCAATCTATATACGAAGATGAGTACAATGGCGGCATGGGCAGCAATGGTTTGACTTCGTCCAGACACGATGTTTTTGACAAATATTATGCTGACAAATATCCCGAATCATACAATCATCACATACCTGCAGAGGTAGTATATACTGGATCCAAAAGACTCACCGACGCCATTGATATCCATGGCAAGTCCATACCCATTGGTAAATTGGTACTTTCTCCTACCCGTACTTATCTACCCATCATCAAACCCATCATCGAGCAACACCGCAATGCGATCCACGGGATGATCCATTGTTCTGGCGGTGGTCAGACCAAAGTGAGCAAATTTATGCATCCGGGCATCCACATCATAAAAGACAATCTTTTTGAGATACCACCTTTATTCCAGTTGATCAGACAGGAGTCCGGGCTGAGCCTTTATGAGATGTATCAAGTGTTCAATATGGGGCATAGGCTGGAGTGCTATGTCTCTGATCTGTCGGCGGCAGAGCACATGATCGGGATCGCTGCCGGATTTGACATCGAAGCGAAGATCATCGGAAAAGTGGATAGGAGCAATGGTAAGGAAATCACTATAATACACGGCGAAGAGAAGATCTATTATCAATATTGAGCCACTTTAAAGCGAAGTAATATTTTATTGATTTAATTTCAAACTTCATTTTACTTTAAGAGTATGTTTAAAATTCCATTTGCTCGTTTTCGCTCAAACATGAAAATTTAAACATACTCTAAACCAATCCATTAAAAACCCTTAAACTGGACATGAAGGGTAACTATCCCTGCTGACAAACCATCGCTTCTATTATACAATGCTCCCCGCAATTCTATCTGGCTTATTGAAAATAAATTTGAAATAGCCTTAAATGGGGTATGTCTCACTCCCACACCATAAAATTGACTGGTAAAACCTGATAAATCGTAATCACTGCTAAAAAATTCTGACCCAGCTTTGTTTTCTTGAAAAGGGGCAAAATAGTCTATTTTGGACTGATGGTAGTATCTGTAAAACGGGCTCACTGACAAAAAAGTCGAAAGTCTGTATGGAATCTCTAGATGCAATGTTTGAGAGGACATGCCCCAATCATCCTGATAGTATCGGTAAAATGACCTGAGAATCACCTTCTCACCTAAAAAATAATTAGCCCTAACACCTATAGGTATTTTGAATCTTTGGCCCGGCAGTGTCTCTCTCAATAATGTCCCATCATCCATATACACCCGATGAAAAGGCGTGCTTAACAATCCACTCTGATAGGCTATATCCAGTGTGAGTGCCATCTGAAATCGTTTGGTCATGACTTGAGATACGGACATCGACATATCAAAAGAATTTCTAGCTGCGTTTCCTATGTTGCCTTTACTTTGTTCCCTACCTGCAAGTTCGCTTCTAAACTCACTGGGTACATACTGACTATAAGTATCCAAAAACACATTGGCTTTAGCACTGAATTCTGTATTTTGACTTTTGGAAATTTTGCTAAAGTTGACGCCTCCACCAAATGATGTATAATCATACTCTTTTGAAAATGCTAAGTTGCCTCCGAGACCTACGCCTGTTTTTTCGTTCTCTACCCTATAATTGACTGAAGGATAAAACCTGACATCTGATGATGACGCCGATGACACACGGTAATCTATATTGTCAGATGAAGCCGATGTGTAATAATCTACACCCATTTCCAGACCATAGGATTTTTTAATTCCTTTACCGTTATAAGAAGAAAGTTTTAAATCTATTACATTGGCAAAATCACTCAGCTTTTCTGTGCCTACTCCACCAGTAATCGCAGAGTGCACTCCTTCCTGATGGTAGTAGGAGGATAAGATATTCGCTTCATCAAATGACAGCTTTTTATGCTTATAAATTTTGCTGGAATCAATGGAGAAACTTTGACAAAACAATTGTAAAGTAGCCATCAATAGCCCTAAAATGGTCAAATTTATCTTTAACATGATGATATATATTTTTGGTAATCAGTTGGATGCATCTAATGTGTTCCAGCTTTAAATGACATTGTATATCTGATATCTTCAATTGCATCCGCAACCGCCGCCACTCTTGCCACCCGTGGCACCGGACGAACCCTCACGGTATAACTGAAAATTGATTTCCAATTTTTCCAACTTCCTAAGTGCCAGTGCCATTTCACCGTCGTTGAGATATGACTTTTCAGAAGATTTGACCGATGCACAAGAGGGTAGGAATGCTAAGGCTAAAGAGAAGAATAGATACACTGGTACATTTTTAAGAGACTTTTTCATTTGATAATATTTATGTTTTTAGAGTGATATATTTTATTGTCGGAGTCTATGAGTACCGCTTCCACACCTTTCAATTGATTGATCATATACAATCCTGCATCCACGCCCAAAATGATCATAGGCGTGGTCAATGCATCTGCTAATTCAGCATTGGGACAAAAGACTGTTACAGACTTCATGCCTTTGGCTGGCATCCCTGTTTTTGGATCAATCGTGTGCGAATATTTGATGCCATCGATGACTACATACTTTTCGTAATCTCCACTTGTGGCCACCCCTCTATCGCTGATGACAAAACTCGAAAATAATTGATTTTTGTGGTCTGGGTCTGCGATTCCAACTGTCCATGGTGCATCGTCTGGTTGATTGCCCCAAGCCGTCAAATCCCCAGCTGCATTTACGACCCCATCTTTTATGCCAAATGACAATAATTTATTTTTTGCCATTTCTGCTGCATAGCCCTTGCCAATGCCGCCGAAACCAATCCGCATCCCCTTTTGTTTCAGCATCACGCTGAAAACAGAGCGATCCATTTCTATATTGTTATAATTTACCAATTTAACGTTTCTTTTTGCCGCTATAGGATCAGGAAGTGAGATCATCGAAGTATCAAAATTCCAAAGTTTTTTATCCACCGAGCCATACGTGATATCAAAAGCACCTTGTGTGATGTCAGAAATCTTTTTTGATCGCTCGATCAACTGGAATACTTCTTCAGGCACAATGACAGGTTTTATACCAGCATAACGATTGATTTTGGCTGTGACACTATCATCGGAAAAAGTTGTCAATAGTGCTTCGATTCTTTTGACTTCATTGATCCCTTCGTGGACTGATTGTTTACAGACATCCAAGGACTCATGGACGGCCGTAAACACAAACTGATTGCCCATGAGTTTTATATGTTCAGTATATAAAAGCAAAATAAATTGATTATCGGATTATTGAAATAGTTCTTGAAAATGAAATTTTGGAAGATTTTAAATTCAAAAAATAAATACCTTCACTCAAGTTCTTAATATCGAGTGTTTTTGACTTTGTCAGTTTAAATGACATGAGATGTTGTCCTTGACTATTTATTAATGCTACATCGGCTTGTTCGGAGTTAGGCCAAGTAATATTCAAATAATCAGAAGTTGGGTTTGGGTATATGTCCACGCCCAATGTCTCTAAGTCATTATTGATTGCAGATGTATTGGTCATATTCACTACTTTTTTGCCCATGGCAGCATTATCACCTGACGTCGAACCATTTCCATTGGCTTGCAGCATGACAAAATAAAAAAAAGCGGAGTCACCTGTTATTGCTGCTGGCGAAGTCCATTTGAAAGCATAAGTTGCTTTACCTGCAGATAGATTTAAAGCATTGGTTTGTCTGGCGTACTCTTTGAGACCAATGGTTTTAACATTGTTATTAATACCCGCTGTGAGCGTACCGCATTTAGCATTATTTTTATCCAGGACAGTGAGTTCAAATCCTGTCTTGACACAAGTAGATGTCAGCGTAATGCTAACGTTATACGCTGTACTTGGCAATATCTGGTCAGGCAAACCCGTCAGGGTCGTGGCACCAGTATAATTTCCCCCAGAATGACATCCTGATGCTGTACTACAGGTCGTTTCATTGGGTGCGCCAGTTTGTCCTGTAGGTGGATTGCTGGGGTCAAGTATAAACCCTGGTGCAAAAAGCGGAGTTAAAATAATCGCAAAAATAATAGGTAAAGTATTGTGATGTAGCCACATAAAATGACAATGTATTGATTTGTAAAAATGTATAACTTATTGAATTTGATACCCTAATCTAAACTGAAAGCTCAACTTGGTGTCTCCATGGTGATTGGT
>JBATLS010000011.1:0-1749 GCA_049289435.1 Saprospiraceae bacterium
GTGCGTGGTTGGGTGCTGATGATGATAAAAATCAGTTGGAAATAGAAGGGTTGATCCAACTGGCAAAAGATGGATTGGTGGATATCGCTGCCGTAGGCAATGAGGTTTTGTATCGAAAGGATCTGACGCTGGATCAACTTTTGGATCATATTAAGACGGTGAAAAATGCCATTCCCGATATCCCAGTAGGATATGTAGATGCCTACTATGAATTTGTAAAGAGGCCTGAAATCGTCGATATTAGCGATGTGATCCTTTGCAACTGTTATCCATATTGGGAAGGGACGGATTTGGACGGTTCATTGGCGCATATGCAACATATGTTTTTGCAAGCTCAAGCTGCTGCAAATGGTAAAAAGGTCATCATCACAGAAACTGGTTGGCCAAGTAAAGGGGAAGCCTTAGGCAGAGCAGTGCCATCCGCCGATCATGCTATGAAGTATTTTATCAATACCCAATTATGGTCTATGGATGACAATATCGAAGTATTCTATTTTTCATCTTTTGACGAATCCTGGAAGGTAGGTGCAGAAGGAGAAGTAGGAGCCTATTGGGGTATTTGGGACAGCAAAGAAAAATTAAAATTTGTATAAATTAATTCCATTTATTAAGGATTATTTTAAACATACTCTTAATCCAAAATGACAATTTTGTCTGTCACGGGTGATTAAATTGATCCAAATAATCAACACTTATTATAAATAAATTATTAAACTTTTAAATCTTTTTTATGAAGAACATATTGACTAAAATCACTTTTTTACTGCTGGTCACCAAAGCGTTGACGGCACAAAATGCACCTATTGATTTTGAAACGACTGGCAAGGGCGCTGTCTGGACTTGGACTGTTTTTGAAAATGCTACTAACCCAGCATTAGAAATTATCAATAACCCATCGGCATCCGGTCTCAATACATCTGCGAAAGTGGCAAAATTTACCGCCCTCAAAGCTGGACAGACGTATGCGGGATGTGAGTCATCTCATGGCACCAAAGATTTGGGATCTTTTACTTTAGATACGACCAATTCCATCATTAAAATCATGGTGTGGAAAACAACTATAAGTAACGTAGGGATAAAATTGGTAGCTGCCACCGGATGGTCTCAAGGTGAAATAAAAGTACCTAACACCAAAGTAAATGAATGGGAAGAACTGACCTTTGATTTTTCTGCTTTTATCAACCCTCCTGCGTCCGAAGGCAAATTGGATCAAATAGTGATATTTCCAGATTTTGCCAATGCAGCAAGACTTCAGGATAATATCGTTTACTTTGACAATATTACTTTCAATAAAAAACAAGCTACTTCCAATATACCTACCATAGCAGCACCTACACCTACAAAAAATGCTGCTGATGTGATATCTCTGTACAGTAATGCTTATACCAATGTCACTGTGGATACATGGAGGACTGATTGGTCATCGGCAGTGCTCGCTGACATCATGATAGCAGGAAACTCAACAAAAAAATATTCTGCCCTTGATTTTGTAGGAATCGAAACCGTCACTAAGCAATTAGATATATCTGCCATGACTCACTTGCATGTAGATGTTTGGTCTGCCGATTTCAGTACTTTTGGTGTAAAGTTGGTCGATTTTGGAGCCAATGGTGTATTTGGCGGGGGTGATGATAAGGAACATCAGGTAAATATCACAATGCCTAAAAAGAGCGAATGGGTAGGAGTGGATATACCAATTAGTAATTTTTCGGGACTGACCACCAAGAAGAATATTGCGCAGTATATCCT
>JBATLS010000012.1:0-2470 GCA_049289435.1 Saprospiraceae bacterium
CTCAACTCCCATCTTTACGGGCCGCAAAGGTAATACTATTCTACTCTTATCATAACTTTTTTTAAAGCTTTTTTTTTGGGGGTTCATCAAATAAATATATTGATCTATTTCACTTTATCTTTTTTCATTTTCTAATCATCAGATTATCAGCCACAAACAAATGGACTTGACTTAATTAATGTAAAATTGATCACTAAAATATTTTTTAAAAATTATTCTAACTTTGAATAATTCCACTCTGAAACCTCCAAAATTTGGACAGGATACTTCTGTATTGCCTAAGTGGTATTCATTAGGCAAACTTTATATTTATTTGGAATACACCTTTATTATATAAGTAAATCAAAATTAAAATACAATTTAATTCTGATTTTAATAAATAAATATTGAAACATGACTTAATTTTTACAGAGAATTAACACGATAAATGACAAAATTTTCTGACATTTGCACCGCCAAGACGTATATATAATATATATCATCAGGTAGTGATGTTGTATTGCATCGACAGATTGGCATTTAGCACATCAATCAACCATTTTTTATTATCTTATATATCAGGACAAATAAGTAGAATTTCGAATAACAAATAAATATGCAATATGAAATATAATTTTTATCCGGGACCAGCCATTCTTCCTCGAGAAGTGATAGAAGAAGCCGCAAGGGCTATCCTTGATTTTAATGGCATGGGTCTTTCACTAATAGAAATATCACACCGGTCAAAGGAATTTATTGCTGTCATGGATGAAGCAGTCGCATTGGTCAAAGAATTGATGAATATCAGTGATGAGTACGAAGTATTATTTTTGTCAGGAGGCGCAAGCTCTCAATTCTATATGGCTCCTATGAATCTGCTCAATGTCACTGAAAAAGCAGCATATACAGATACGGGTACCTGGGCAGCCAAATCCATCAAAGATGGGAAGCTATTTGGCAATGTGGACGTGATTGCTTCTTCCAAAGATAAAAATTATTCGTACATCCCTAAAGGGTATGAAATAGATCCTTCTTACAAATACCTACATATCACCAGCAATAATACCATCTTTGGTACGCAGTATGCTGAATTTCCAGTGACATCAGTCCCGTTAGTGTGCGATATGTCATCCGATATATTCAGCAGAAAGATAGATATCAGCAAATTTGATTTGATCTATGCTGGAGCTCAAAAAAACATGGGTCCTGCTGGAACTACCCTTGTGATCGTGAAAAAGTCTGCCTTAGGTCATGTAAGCCGAGATATTCCAGCCATGGCAAAATATCAAAATCATATAGACGCTGGGTCAATGTATAATACGCCTCCTGTATTTCCTGTGTACGTATCTATGCTGACGTTAAGGTGGATCAAAAAAAATGGTGGCATCGCTGGTATTCAAGCTAAAAACGAAGCAAAGGCTGCAGCATTATACAATGAAATCGATAGAAATTCTTTGTTTTACAGCCCTACAAATGAAGAAGACAGATCCAAAATGAATGTTTGTTTTTTACTTCAAAATACGGAATTGGAAAAAGAGTTTTTAGCAAATTGCAAGGCTGCAGGCTGCGTAGGACTGGAAGGTCACAGGTCTGTGGGAGGATTCAGAGCGTCTATATATAATGCCATGTCCATGGAAGGTATAGAGACTTTGGTAAATGTTATGAAAGCATTTGAAGCAGAACAAGGGTAAAAAGTTTGTATCTTAGTGTTTGAATTTGTGTAATAGAGATTTTTGATATAAAACCTGTCAACCATTGAGTCATTTTATACAGATAGATGGGGTGAAAATTCCATTGCAAATCATCATAGAAAGAAGAAATGGTGCAAGGGTGGCATTGGGAAGGAATAAAATCATATTGCGTATACCCAAACCATTACTCTTCGGCCCCGAGGTGGATAAACATATCAAATGGGCGACCAATTGGATTCAACAATTGAAAGCATCAAAACCAGAGGTGCTTGATAGATTCACGCAAAAAAGGGTTTATGAGGACGGTGATATCTTTGCCATAGGTGGTCAAAATTTTCTTCTCGACATCAAAAAGGTAGATCGGGATAGTGGTCATGTAAAGTTACTCAAAGAAGGAATCATAGCCATAGAAATACCTGAATCACCCAATTATGATGAGAGTAAACTTATCAAAAAGCTACTGATTAAATTTGCTCAAAAATATTTTTTATCCCTATTTATCGAAAAAGTCAATTTCTACAATCAAAAGTATTTTCAAAAACCCATCAGTGGTGTCCGTCTGAAATACAATATATCTAACTGGGGCAGTTGTTCTACAGGTAAGAATCTCAATTTTTCGGTAAGACTTCTATTTGCACCTGATGATGTCATCGATTATGTCATCATCCATGAGCTCGCACATCTGGTAGAGATGAATCATTCGGATCGGTTTTGGAAAATCGTAGCTGACATCATGCCTGATTATCGGGAGAAGGAAATGAACCTGAAGAAAAATAGCAGTCAGTATGATTTTTGAAGGA
>JBATLS010000013.1:0-4874 GCA_049289435.1 Saprospiraceae bacterium
CTTGTACCAAAACGTGACGATCTGGAGATGACTTGTGTTCGAAAAGTAAGGCTATATCGGCTTTTATATCAAGATGGTCCTTGAGAGCAACTTCGAAGACCAAATCCGAAAAATGCTCTTGAAGCTCTGCATTCATAAGAGTGTGTTTAAACTTTCATGTTTGAGCGAAAGCGAGCAAATTCAATTTTAGACAAGACATATTTTGCAGTCGTAGCTGGTGGCTACGACGAAAAATATAACGCAGTATAAAATGAAATTTGTAGCTTGTAGCCAAATGATGAAAATTTAAACATACTCTAAAACTCTTGCAGTACTCTGAGCGATGATAGCTCAATATTTTTAAGCATTTCTTCGGGCAGAAATCTCTCAAAGAATGCGATGGCTCTGGTAGCATCAGAAAAGGATTCTCTGACGAATTTGTCGTGTATGTTATTGATATTTTCTGGCACAAAACAAAAGTAGTGAAATCAGATCAAATGGAGAGTAAAATTTTTAGTAGATATGATACTATCATTGTTGGCGCAAGTTTCTAACCGTTAAAAGGTTAGATAAATTAGTCCGATACGGGCTTGCCCGTACAGGCGGGCCTGCCCGTACAGGCGGGCCTAATAAATGTTACCGAAATACAATTCATTAAATACACGTCTTACAAGCAGGTTTGGGAGGAGTTAGCAGACTCATTATTTCAACATTTCGTCAGGTCGCTTGTCCATTCTGTTTGAGCTATAGCTATTTCTCTGCGAGTTTGGGATTCTTTGATGTGATGAAAGTAGGTATTATTTGATGACTGAGCAGTACTAAAATCTAGTATATCACCCAGGATGGCTTCTGATTTGTATTGGATGTAACACCTGATCATGGTTTTGTTACTCAATATTTCACCGGAGATGGATTGAAAGAGAAGTTCTATTAGTTTTACATTGTTGATATGACCATTCCAGTCCAGATGAAGATAATTTACAGCCGTTTGCTGTGAGCATTCAAAATGGCCTTTATGTTCCATTTTTTCCGATGGGTGCGTCAAAGGAAATTTATCCTTGTACACCAGCCGATCAAATGTAAGAGGTATTCGCATCATCTTGCGAGTCTCTATATTCATCAGCGTCCACATACTGCTGATAGTGGCGCACAATTGCCCATCCTGACCATACATATAGTAATCTCTGTAGGTAAAATAACCATTTAGGCCAGAAGGGAATGTTTGTACTGATACCGTTTCGTTCAGTTTTGGATAGTGCGATATTTTGACATCCATCTTCAGCAATACCCATGTAGCATGGATGGACTCCATATCCCATACGGACACCTGCAATCCTAGCGTGTGCTGCATAGACGCTTCCTGCATGAGTTGGATCAATGCATGAGGATGGATCACTTTACGATGATTAATCTCAGATGTACGTACCCTGAATATTTCTGTGTGTATATATGACATGCGCTAAGCTTGCGCTCTGATGAGTTTAGTTGAGATAGTTTTTGCGAAAAAGGATACCTTTGAAAGCGTCGTATCCCGGAGCGATTCCCGCCTGAATAAGCGTGGTCTTTATTTGGTTGACTTTGAGGTCTATGATGAAGACTTTGCAACCTATGGCTTGAGACAATTCAGGATGATTTGATTTCCAGGCATGGGCTATCTCCGCAGCTGTGGCATTGTAATTTTTTTCCCACTTCCGTCCCAGTGTCACCTCGATGTGGAAAATTCCATTTTTGAAGTCTATCAGTTTAGATGACAGACCCAGACTAACCCGATAATACAAGTCCGTCTCCACAAAATGCCTCCTGTTTAATTTCTGAATGTCCATATTCATTATTTAACAGAAACTGTGCCATTTTCTTTAAGTGCCTACACTTTCACATCAAGAAAAATAACAAAGGTGTAAAATTTTACAATTTCAATATTATAACATATCTATACCTTTATGATTGTGAATGCTTTAGGTAAGAATTGATGATTCTTTGCACCTACCTTTTAAAAAGTACAAAATATATGTGCTCAATACTTGTACATATTATAGATGATAAAGTTATACGATTTTAGAAAGCTTAGAAGGTATGCACATAATCAAAATTCTCAAGAGAAGTAATCAGACACAGCAAAAATTTTCTGAAAAATATGCTGGTAAATTACCTGTTGAATTGGCAGATGAGCTTCAGGTATTTTGTATCTCATAGTCGTAATGAATGGAACATCAACAGTATTTAATAGAGACAAACTCAGTGATAGACTATCTTGACCAAAGACTTCATGCTTATGTGTCAAAACCTCTGGTCGCTCATTTGCTGTGTTATTCTATCCATCATATTAGAACGCCTATTTACTCAGCTCCGCAGTCATCTTTTTAATGCGGTCCTCCAGTTTTTCAGTCGACATCTTCTCCCGCATCCTGTCCACGATGATCGGAAATGAAAAAGGGGTCGCTTTGGCAGGCTTGCTGATGACGATCTTTGATGCCGAGATTTTTTCGAGAGAACTTCTCATCCTGCTTTCTTCCAGCTGAAAAGTAAGCACCTCATCAAAGGTCTGAGCATACAAGAGGTGATCCGGCTCGTATTCCCGAAATACTTCGAAGATCAGTTGACTCGATGCCTGGATGTGCCGTTCTTTCTTTTGCCGACCGGGAAATCCCGAAAATATCAGCCCAGAGATACGAGCTATATCTCTAAACTTGCGTCTGGCCATCTCCAGATTATTTACACTTGATTGGATATCAGATGTCAAATGCGTAGTGGAGAAAATTTCTTTCGTGATCATCTGATCCACGTCTATTTTCTGATCCGACAGCAACTCAAACCCTAGGTCATTCATCGCTATGGAGAAGGAGATGGGCTGATGAAAGCTGATCCTTTTAGCGAGTAGTGCGGCCATTCCTTCATGTACATTGCGGCCTTCAAATGGATATACAAGCAAATGATACCCCTCTCTACTTTCGAAATACTCCACCAAAAGCTCGTCTCTGCCTGGTATGGATGACCTAAATGATTGCATCTCAAACAGTGGAATCAATGCTTCGATTTCAACATCAGTGACGTTGTTGTCCAAGTATGAATATATTTTTTCTCGTAAGACATTGGACATCTGCGAACTAAGTGGCAACCTTCCTCCCTGATATGATGGTACTTTGCCAGTGTTGGATTGACTGGGTCGTACCTGTGCCATCATATCTTTGATTCTCACCAGTTCCAGTGCCCTGCCTGCAAACCAAAACACATCTCCGGGTGTCAGTTGGGATACAAACCACTCCTCGATGACCCCAAGTTTTTTGCCACTCACCAGATGGATGGATATCATACCTTCAGATACGATGGTGCCAATAGATAATTTGTGTCTGAATATTTTCTTTTTGTCACTGACGAAGTATCTGCCATCAGAGGCTATTTCTACTTTTTTATATTCGTCATAGGCTTGCAATGATTCGCTACCATAGATTAAAAAATTCAGTACTTTTTGCCATTCATCATTGTTGGTAGATGCAAAACAATGGGTGCTTTTGATCTCCTGAACCACCTGATCGGGATAAAAACCTTCAGATACCGCGAGTGTCATCAGGTATTGGATCAACACGTCAAAACTGCGGATATACGGAATCCTGTCTTCAAGTGCCTGAGTCTCCATAGCCAATCTCAAGCCAGCAGCTTCTACCAGCTCGAGCGCATGCGTGGGTACAAACCAGATACGACTCTCCGATCCTGGCTGATGACCACTTCTACCTGCTCTCTGGACAAATCTGGCGACTCCTTTGGGACTACCTATCTGGATGATGGTATCTACGGGTCTGAAATCCACTCCCAGATCCAGGCTGGATGTACATACTACTGCTTTTAGGGTGCCTTCGTACAGAGCATCTTCTACCCACTCCCTGATATCTTTGCTGATAGATCCGTGATGCATGGCCACCTGACCCGCCAGATCTGGTTCAATTTCTATCAATTTTTGATACCAAATCTCACACTGAGCTCGAGTATTGGTAAATATCAGTGTGGTCTGACTCTGATTCAATATTTGAATGACACTATCAATCAGTTTTAGACCGAGATGACCCGCCCATGGAAAAGTCTCTATCTCTTCAGGCATGACCGACTGCAAAATGATCTTTTTGGATATATCAGCTATGATGATTTTCCTTTTCTCTTCTGGTATGGAATAAAGCAGCACATCCACCGCCTGTTCCATATTGCCAATCGTAGCAGATATGCCCCATACTCTCAGTGGCGTATTGGTGTGCACACTCCTTGAAATGGCGAGTTCGGTTTGCACACCTCGCTTTGATCCTATGAGTTCGTGCCATTCATCTACTACGATACATCGGACAGTACTAAAAAACCGGCTGTACCCCACTGTCGCAAACAATACATGGATGCTTTCAGGGGTAGTAATGAGGATTTCAGGGGGATATTGAAGCTGGTTTTGTCTGTTTTTGGAGGAGGTGTCTCCGGTTCGGGTTTCTACCTTCCATTGCAAATTTAGTCCTTCTATGGCTTTTTCACACGATAGTTGTATCTCTTTGGCAAGTGCACGGATGGGCGTCACCCATATGAGTTGCAAGCCATTGCCTGATAATACCTGATAATCTGTAGGATGCGCATCGATAAAATCTATCAACACCGCTATCAGGAGTGAGTAAGTCTTGCCACTGCCAGTAGGTGCATTGACCAATCCACAATAGCCCTCACCGAATGCATCCCAAGTTTCTTTTTGAAATGGTAAGGGAGTCCATCCCTTGGAGTCAAACCATTTTATTGCTTTGGTATAGCCCAAACCACCCATGGACACATATTTTTGCAATGATAATCATAACCATTGTAAAATGTTTAAAACAATGGATTTCCTTAGCGTCCTTTGTGCAAACCTTAGTGCCCTTTGTGGTAAAAAAAAC
>JBATLS010000014.1:0-2154 GCA_049289435.1 Saprospiraceae bacterium
CATCACTTGATCGATGGCAGGTCTGGTACATAGGCTTGCAAAATCAGCATAATCGGGATTAGAAATTATATTTAACATAAAAAAATGATTTTGAATTCTAAAAAAATTAAATAACCATATTTTCTACTGGTATGACCAGAATACCTTGAGCGCCAATTCCCTTCAATTGATTGATTACTGTCCAAAAGTCTTTGATATTGATCACAGAGTGCAGAGAACTCCAGCCTTCATCCAAAAGAGGAAGCACAGTTGGGCTCTTTAATACTGGCAAAATATCACTGGCCATTTGGATCTTATCATTGGGGATGTTGAACAAGATATATTTATGATCTCTGGCTTTCAAGACTGATTGAATTCTAAAAGATAAATCATCTATCAAATCCTTGTGTTTAACGAGCGATTTTTCATTGGCCGCAAGACAGGCTACAGATTTAAGCACAATTTCTTTTTCTTCCAGTCCATTTTTAAATAGCGTGCTGCCACTACTCACCAGATCGCAGATGGCATCCGCTAGTCCAATATTTGGTGCAATCTCTACAGAGCCAGAAATGAGGTGGATATCTGCTTCGATTCCATTCTGAGTCAAATATTGATTAAGACTATTGGGATATGAAGTAGCTATCTTTTTACCTTGCAAAGATGCGAGACCTTCGTAATTCATGCCTTTGGGAACAGCAATAGACAACCTGCACCTGGAAAAGCCCAATCTTTCCAATTTTACGACTTTTGCCCCCTTTTCTAGTAAAACATTTTCACCAATGATCGCTAAATCTACTACTCCATCTTCGAGATATTGAGGTATATCGCTATTGCGTAAAAAGTAAACTTCCGCCGGAAAATTACGGACTTCAGCTTTGAGTTGATCCATTCCATTGTCAACATACAATCCGCATTCTTTGAGTAATTTAATAGAATCGTCGAAGAGTCGCCCTGATTTTTGTACCGCTATTTTTAGCATTTTAAGAAGTTTGTTATGTTTATTTTTTTTTAGAATCTCATTACCAATAGTATTACAACAAAAATGCCCGCTAAATTCCTTGATCGTTACCCTAACCCTGCCTGACCGGCAGGCAGGCCTAAAGGGAAATCAAGGATATAATTTAATCTTTCAACTTTGCATTTAAACAAAAATAAAAATGCCCGCTAAATCAAGCAGGCAGTTATAAAAAATTTATATTTTGAATTCCAAAATCAAATCTATATCCGCTTACCTGATGTCAGGAAAGTAATGATGATGAAGATGATGGAATAAACGAGTCATATTTTTTTTTATTGAAAGCGCAAATATATATGTTCTTTTCAAACTTAACTATAATTTTTTCATAAAAAATCAATTTTTGCATCAACTAATCGATGAAAAAACGTTTAGATCAGATGGGTGAATCTTTATAAATGAGGACGCAGATTGAATATTCACCATATATTGACAATAAAATAAGAAAATATTTCCTTTTAACTTCAAAATAAATAAATTTGCAAATCATTATTTGATTTTGACAAAGCCACCCTAATATATACTTATGCTTCCTACAAATTATAAAGATCCTGAATACTATCATAAAGTAGTGGATTGTCAATATGCTTGTCCTGCGCATACCCCAGTGCCTCACTACATTAGACTGATAGCCGCTGGCAAATATACAGAGGCGTATATGGTCAATTGGGAATCAAATGTATTTCCGGGAGTTTTAGGTAGGACTTGCGATCGTCCGTGTGAGCCTGCTTGCAGACGTGGCAGGGTTGAAGAAGAGCCGGTAGCCATTTGCAGGCTCAAAAGGGTAGCTGCTGACAACAAGGATGATATCTCCCATTTGCTGCCTGATATTCCCAAAATAAAGAACGGCAAAAGAATAGCATTAATAGGTGCAGGACCGGCTTCTCTTTCAGTCGCCAGAGATCTTGCACCGTTGGGCTATGAAATACATATCTATGATGACCAGTCCAAAGGTGGTGGTATGATGCGGACTCAGATACCCGCATTCAGATTGCCAGTCGAAGTATTGGATCAGGAAGTCAATTATATCCTGGACATGGACATCATCAAGCATTTCAACGAATATGTCACAAGTCTCAAATATATCATTGATAAAAATTATGATGCTGTATTTGTTGGTACCGGTGCTCCCAAAGGACGAGATTTGGACATCCCAGGTC
>JBATLS010000015.1:0-3839 GCA_049289435.1 Saprospiraceae bacterium
ATTAGCAATTTATTTTTGGCTAAAGCCAAATAATATCTGCATTTATTGTCCACTGGCTAAAGCCAATGGCAATTGAATTTGATATTTTCAACGCAAATATAATTGCGAGAAGTCTGGTATTCTGAAAATAAAAAAGGTGCAAAAAATGAATATCTTTTGCGCCTTTTTGTAATTTTATTATCTTCTTTCTAAATCAACCATTGAGTGCTGCTGCACCACCGACGATCTCAGAGAGTTCTTTGGTGATGGCTTCCTGACGAGCTTTGTTGTAGTTGATTTTCAATTCTTTCATCAATTCTTCGGCATTTGTGGTCGCATTGTCCATCGCAGTCATTCTAGCTCCATGCTCTGAAGCATGATTATCCAATACAAACTTTTGAAACGATGTCTGCAATATACTAGGGATTAATTCCTGTAGTAATGCCTCCTTATCCGGTTCAAAAATATAATCCGCTTTAGTTTTGGAAATTTTTGCATCGGCTTTGCTTGCAATGACTTTAGATACGGGCAAAAACTGAACAGCCTTAGGCTCCTGAAGAGCAGCATTCCTAAACATGCCGTAGCAAACATCTACTTTATCATATTCTCCATTAGAAAATTTATCCATAAGCATCTGAGATACTGTAGAAATATTTTCAAAACTCAAGTCAGCAAACAAATCCACATAATCCTTCACGATATTGACATCTGGATACTTTCTTTTCAAAACGTCAAATCCTTTTTTACCGACGAAAATCAATGTCACATTTTTTGCTGATCTATGACTACTATATTCACCTTCGATTTTTAGGATGGCCTCTTTGATGATATTGGTATTGAATGCACCACATAGTCCTCTATTGGAAGTGATGACTACGATGGCGATCTTTTTAGCATCTCGCACTTGTACGTACGGAGAGTTGATATCTCCTTCGAGATTGGATACGATATTTTTCATCATTTTGTCCAATCTATTGGCATAAGGGCGCATCTCTTGTATGGCTTGCTGTGCTCTTCCCAACTATGACGCCGACACCATTTTCATGGCTTTGGTGATTTGTTGGGTCGATTGGACTGATTTAATTCTTTCTCGTACTTCCTTTAATTTTCCGGACATATATAAAATTATAGTATTTAGATATTAAAATTATATTTTTCATCATATTTCGAAAAATCAACCTTCTTTTTCTCAAACCAATGCAAAAAATTTAAAATTGCATCTCTTTGTTTGTTCATAAAAATCCCAATGAGAAATGTACAAAAAAATATAACTATTCTAGCATTAAAAAACTTAATGTGTTCTTTTACATTTAGTAGCAGTATTATTCCAAATTGTATATATAATTTTTTTAAATCTTCATTTTCTATATTTTGAATAAGTGGATCAACATGCTCTATTTCTTGGCGACTAAATTTTAATGCTTGTTTAAAATCATTAAAATCAGATAATTCACCATATACAATATCATGATTCGAAATAGTATATGAGCATAAAGTTTCAAGATCTAAAGCTAATTTAATATCATTATCACCAAGAGTAAATCGATTATTTTTAAGATAATTGATTACTTCTCTGCGAAGTTCGGCCATTTTAAACATAGTTGAATCATGTCTATCAATGCCTTTTAATTTAAAAATACCATTTATCAAAAATATGGTTATAAAGAACGAGAAAATTAAAAAAATTATTAATGTCATTATTTATTCTTTTCTATTTTAGGTAAATTTGGCAGCTCTAACTCTATTTCTTTTTCTGGAAGATTCAAGTCTTTTTTAATTAAATCTTTAAACATATTTCTATATTCTCTATTTTCTTCAACTAATCTTTTTATTTCGTCGTCTTTTGATTTAAGAGTTTTGTTAAATAATATTCCAAACTGTTTATATAGAAAGAACATAATTCCAACCAATAATATAATTAGCAAGCCTTGACCTATCCCAAAGTTTTTGATAATCTCTATTAAATTATCTATGGTCATAACGTGACTATTGAATAAAATATTAGTTCATTTACAAATGTAAGCATTAATTATTTAAATTGTGCACTTACTTCACTTCCTACTCTCTTGAGTGTAGCAATGACTTCATCAGATAAGTTACCTTTTCTGAGTGATTCAAGTGTGGCTGCCTCTGACGTCTCTAGTGCAGTCAGATACGTTTCTTCAAACTGCTTTATTTTATTGACAGGCACATTTCGGAGAAGACCTTGTGTTCCTAAATAAATGATGGCCACTTGCTTCTCTACTGATACTGGTGAATACTGGGGTTGTTTTAGAATCTCCACATTTCTTTTACCTTTTTCGAGGACAGACTGTGTGGCTGCATCCAGATCAGATCCAAATTTTGCAAAAGCTTCCAGTTCTCTATATTGTGCCTGATCCAATTTTAATGTACCCGCCACTTTTTTCATGGACTTGATCTGCGCATTTCCTCCTACTCTTGATACAGATATACCTACATTGATGGCAGGTCTTATACCAGCATTAAATAGATTGGACTCGAGAAATATCTGACCGTCAGTGATGGATATCACATTGGTAGGAATATACGCAGATACATCACCTGCTTGTGTCTCGATGATAGGCAATGCAGTCAGAGACCCACCTCCTTTGACCAGACCTGAATTTCGTAAAGAATCAGGAAGGTCATTCATTCCTCGGGCTATTTCGTCATTATTAATGATTTTGGCTGCTCTTTCGAGTAATCTGGAGTGCAAGTAAAATACATCGCCAGGATACGCTTCCCTTCCCGGAGGTCTCTTAAGTAGCAGTGAAACTTCTCTGTATGCTACGGCTTGCTTTGACAAATCATCATAGATAATCAATGCAGGCCTTCCAGTATCTCTGAAAAACTCCCCAATCGCCGCCCCGGCAAATGGAGCATAAAACTGAATCGGTGCTGGATCCGCAGCTGATGCAGCCACGATGGTGGTATAAGCCATCGCACCTCCGTCTTCCAATGACTTCATCACTTGAGCCACGGTAGAGGCCTTCTGACCAGAAGCGACGTAAATACAATAAACGGGCTCACCTCTGTCAAAAAATTCTTTTTGATTGATGATGGTGTCAATAGCTATGGCTGTCTTGCCGGTTTGTCTGTCACCGATGATGAGTTCTCTTTGTCCTCTACCGATCGGAATCATGGAGTCGATGGCTTTGATACCAGTCTGCAATGGCTCGTTGACCGGTTGTCTGTAGATGACACCGGGAGCTTTTCGCTCTATAGGCATTTCATATAGGGTACCAGTGATCGCTCCTTTGCCATCTATTGGCTGTCCGAGTGGGTTTACGACCCTTCCTATTAAACCTTCGCCAACATTGATGGATGCTATTCTCGATGTCCTGCGTACAGTCGATCCCTCTTTGATACCATCTCCCGAACCCAAGAGTACCACACCTACATTGTCTTCTTCCAGATTCAAAACGATGGCCTGTACCCCATTTTCAAACTCTACCAATTCACCAGCCTGGGCATTGGACAAGCCATACACACGAGCGATACCATCACCGACTTGTAGTACAGTACCTACTTCCTCGAGTTCTGCTTCTGTTTTGAATCCGGATAACTGTTGTTTGAGTATTGCGGATATTTCATCAGGTTTTACGTCAACCATATCTTTATTTATTTAATATTTTTAATTAAAATGATTTTACATATTGATTCTCAGAAAAATCTTTTCTGAGCAAATCTAACTTGTGGGAAACACTGGCATCATATAGTTTGTCACCGACTTCGATGACAAAGCCACCTATGATATCAGGATTTACTTTTGATATAATCTCTAAAGAATCCATAGTGATATTGCTGGATAATAATGTAACTTTTATAGCACTAAGCGCTGCATCATGCAATGGAGCTGC
>JBATLS010000016.1:0-14200 GCA_049289435.1 Saprospiraceae bacterium
TAGTCAGCATCACTGTGGACACGTCTTGTTAGTTCTTCTGCCAGTATTTCCTTTAGTGCACGAGGGTTATTTTGGTATTCTGCTTCCAGAGCCATCACTTCTTCTTTTGGTCTCAATGTGAAATATCGAAGATATTTGGTCAGGTCGGCATCGTCAGCATTGAGCCAAAATTGGTAAAACTTATATGCAGACGTGAGTTTAGGGTCAAGCCAGATATTGCCCTGCTCTGATTTTCCAAATTTGGATCCGTCGGATTTAGTCAACAAAGGTGTCGTCACAGCATAGGCTTTGCCGTCACAGTTGCGGCGGATGAATTCTGTTCCGGAAGTGATATTGCCCCATTGGTCAGAGCCGCCCATTTGCAATACACAAGTATGATGATCATATAGATGTTGAAAATCGTAAGACTGGAGCAATTGATAACTAAATTCTGTAAAAGAAAGCCCGGTCTCTAAACGGTTTTTGACCGAGTCTTTAGACATCATGTATGATACAGTCAGTGTCTTTCCAACATCACGCAAAAAATCCAGTACATTCATCTCTTTGTAAAAATCGAGATTATTGACGATGATTGCTTTGTTATCGCCTTCAAAATCAAGGAATTTTTTGATCTGTTCTTTTTGAAAAGTTAGATTGCTGTCCAATTCATCATATGACTTGAGATCTCTTTCTTTGTCTTTGAATGAAGGATCGCCTATTCTCCCTGTGGCCCCACCCATCAATACTATAGGTGAGTGCCCTGACAATTGAAACAACTTCAAAAGCATGATCTGCACAAAATTGCCAATGGTCATACTGGGTGCTGTAGGATCAAAACCGATGTAGCCCACTATTTTTTTATTTTTGATCAACTCTTCGATGCCAGGAGTCATATCGTGGAGCATGCCACGCCATCTCAATTCTTCAATAAAATCCAACATAAGGTTTCTGATTCGTTATTTCAACTGATAATTCGATGATCGGATACAAATAATTTTCAAAGCTAAAGACCAGTACTTTGTGTATATTTGCATTTTTTTTGGAGGGCAAAAGTAGGTCTTTTACCTGAATAAAAGCAATATGCATAATGAATATTGAGCATTTTATTGCAAAACGAATGGCTACGTCAAAAGATGGATCATTTACCAAGGTGATCATTGGCATTGCCATAGCTGCCATAGCCATTAGTATGACGGTGATGATCCTGACCACGGCGACGATAGCAGGTTTTAAAGAAGAAATTACTAATAAAATATTTGGGTTTTGGGGGCACATACATATCACGGATAGCAACATCAATCGCAATTTCGAATTGACTCCTATCTCCCGCAACGAACCATTTTATGATACGATCGCAGATATCAAAAAAATAGATTATCAGATTCCTGCTAAAATATTGGGGATTCCACTCAAAGGTAAATCAATGGAAATGACTACCCTTGGTGGGGTCAAGTCTCTCCATCCATACATCATCCTTCCGGGTTTGCTCAGTACCAAAGAAAATTTTCATGGAGTATTGCTCAAGGGATTGGACACTACCTATGATGCATCTATGATGACTCCCTTTATCAAAGAAGGTCGGTTTATCAAGTATTCAGCCGATGGAGCATCTCCGGAAATGCTGATATCTCGAAATATTGCTGACAAAATGCAAATTAAGACAGGCGATAAAGTCATCATGAGTTTTATCAGGGACAACAGCCAGATCAAAAAAAGATTTGAAGTATGTGGCATTTACAACACAGGACTAGAAGAGTATGACCGAAGACTTTGCATCGTAGATATTGCAAAAATCAGGGAAATACTCCAATGGCCAACTGAAAATATCCAAGGTATGGAAGTGATATTGGATGACGTGAGAGACCTGGATATCATCTCCGAATATATTTACTATGAAGTGGTGCCACAAAAATTTTATGCAGAGAGTATCAGATCTAAATTTCCTTCCATCTTCGAATGGCTCAATCTACAGGATATCAACGAAAAAATTATACTTCAGCTCATGGTTCTGGTCGCTATCATCAACATGATCACTGTTCTACTTATTTTGATACTGGAGCGCACACAGATGATAGGCATCCTAAAGAGTCTGGGCATGAACAATTGGGGCATACGAAAAATATTTATTTACAATGCTGGCTATATCATACTGTATGGGATGTTGATCGGAAATGTAATAGGCGTAGGCATCTGCTTATTGCAGAAAAAATTTCAATTCATCTCTCTGGATGAGGCCAACTATTACCTGAGTACTGCACCCATTTCTATTCACTGGAGCAATATATTATTGATCAACGTTGGAACTATGGCAGTCACTCTGATATTTTTGATACTTCCTACGATGTTGGTCACCAGAATCACCCCGGTCAAAGCACTCAGATTTGGATAAAATATGATGATGCGGTATCTTTTACTCCAGTTTCCCATACGTGTTGCAAGACTCATCAAGCATTTTGCCTATCCGATATCCAAAAGGTATTGCAATGCATTTCCGCCTAAAGATGGCTTACAATGGTTAGGAGATTTGACTTTTTATATCATGGATGTGATAGCCATCCCGGAGATGTATCAATTTCTGTTGAGATGTATCAAATGGAATACCCGTAAGCTCAATGAAGAAGAGTTAGCCATTGGTAAGTCTGTATTTGGAGAGACTCTCCGATATGACCTGATCCGCATAGATGACAAAGCCAGATTTGGCACCAAAAAAATAGCTCTTGCTTATGTTAGTTTCAATACCATCAACTATATCCGCAAGATCAAAAGCGAGATATTTGTCCACGAACTAGTACACGTATGGCAGTTCCAATACTTCGGGAGCATATACATCGCTCGAGCCATAGAAGCCCAACGAAGCAAAGAGGGTTATGATTACGGAGGTACACCACATTTGTACAAGGTCATGCTGAACCAAGGCAAACTGACCGATTTCAACTTCGAACAGCAAGCAGACATCATCGAAGACTATTACAAGGCAATGAAAAACAAAGATAAATCAGGTCCTTTGACCTTGAATATATACACCTATTTTGCTGAGCAACTGCACAGGGAAGGTAGTTCTTAAAGTATGCAATAACATAAAGGTTTGAACATCAGAACAATAGCATAAAACTAAGTGTTAAATTATTTTGATAAAAAAGAATAATCGTGATAACTTGATTAAATGAAATTATGAGAAATAAAATCGCTTTACTATTACTAATTTTGATAGTGGGTTGCAAACAAGATGCAGCTCCTGAGCAAAACCAAACCTCCACATGGTGGAAAGAAGCCATTATTTACCAGATCTACCCCCGAAGTTTTCAGGATACCGATGGTGACGGGATTGGAGATATTAAGGGCATCATTGAGCAGTTGGACTATGTCAAAAGTTTGGGAGTGACGGCTGTCTGGCTCAATCCCATCTATACCTCGCCCAACGATGATAATGGGTACGATGTCAGTGATTACAGAGGTATCATGGCGGACTTTGGCACTATGGCAGATTTTGATGAGATGCTCAAACAAATGCACAACAGAGACATCAAACTCATCATGGACATTGTCGTCAATCACAGCAGCGACGAGCACGAATGGTTTAAGCAGTCCAGCAGTTCGAGAGACAACCCTTACAGAAATTACTATCACTGGTGGCCGGCTGAGAAAGGCAAGCCCAACTACCGATATAGTCTGTTTGATGTTCAAGGTGATGCATGGGCTTTTGATAGCACTACCAATGCTTATTATTTACATTATTTTTCGAAAAAACAACCAGATCTCAACTGGAGCAATCCAAAAGTAAGACAGGAAGTCATTGATATCATGAAGTTTTGGGCTGAAAAAGGGGTGGACGGGTTTAGATTGGACGCATTTCAGTTCGCTGCCAAAGACACGACTTATCCTGCTTTTCCAGAAGGATTCGAAAAAAACTTTATAGATTATTATGCGATGCAAGACGGGCTGCATGATTATCTAAAGGAAATGAACGAAAAAGTCTTTCTACCTTATGGTGTAATGAGTGTTGCAGAAGGGGCCGGTCGAAATTTTGATGACGCACATGCACTAGTGGACGAAAATCGCAAAGAATTGAATATGGCATATGCCTTTGATGGAGGAGATATTGCAAAGTATGGTGGTTATGATTTGCTGAAATTTAAAGAGGTATTTTCCAGATGGGATAGTGCTTTTGCGCAAAAAGGATGGTTGTCCATCTTTCTTTCCAATCATGATCAGGCCAGATTGGTCAGTAGATTTGGCAATGATTCCGATGAGTTCAGAATGGCTTCATCCTCTATGCTTCAGACCTTTATATTGAGCATGAGAGGTACGCCCTATTGCTATTATGGTGATGAGATAGGTATGACCAATATCCACTTTGACAATATCAATCAATACAGGGATATAGCTGCCATCAATGGGTATAAGAAAGCGGTAGCTGAATATCAGGATATGGGGCTATTTATGCAGAAACTCAACTTCGAGTCCAGAGACAATGGAAGGACTCCTATGCAGTGGAATGATTCGTCGCAAGCAGGATTTACCAAAGGTAAACCATGGTTACCTGTCCATGAAAATCATGCACGTATCAATGTCAAAATCCAAGATCATGATCCAAAGTCGGTGCTCAATTATTTCAGAAAAATGACGAAGCTCAGAAAAGACAACCCTACTTTGATTTATGGCAATTATACTATGTTAGATAAAAACAATCGCGATGTATATGCTTATACCAGACAGTGGAAAGGTGAAAAACTGTTGGTGTTGTTAAATTTCAGAGCTAAAAATGTCAACATTTCTATGCCAGAATTAAAGTCCACCAATCAGATATTGATTAATAATTTTCAAAGCTTTGATGTGTCTAATAGTCGGGCAACATTGCTGCCATTTCAAGCCGTTATTATCAAAATATAAAACCTACATGCCCCAATAATAATCAATTCGCCAAGATAGAACTCAAATTTAACCTAAAAATCTGTGATGAATTACATAAGCAGGCTATTTTTCATGTAATTTTATACATTTACAGCCTTCCGACATCAATACATATTTGAAATAAAATATTTGACTACCTTTATGGCAGCAAATTTATACCATTGAGAAATAGTTTTTTCCAAAAAATCATCGTTTTGATTATTATCATAGTCTGCATGGTTTTATTTGGTAATCTGATCATTTTAGCATTAGCTTCTGCACAGGGCATCACTATTTCGTCAGAGGAAGACTTATTCCAACTATTGGACGACCCATCCGAAAAGGGGCTGATCAAAACGGTGATCAGTATCAATCACATCCTTACCTTTATCTGTGGGCCACTGATATTTCTAATGATTTACTACCGCAACAAGATCACCACCTACCTCCAGTTGCGGCATTTTAATCCGACCTACCTGATTTTATTTCCCATAGCACTTTTTAGTTTGTATCCATTGATGGGATATTTAACATTTTTTATAGAACAACTTGATCTCCCTGATTTTTTCAATAAAATGGACAAGGACGCTATGGAGACTTTGAGTAAATTATTGAAAATGGATGATGGTGTGGATCTATTCATCAATCTGATGATCATAGGTATATTGCCCGGTATAGGAGAAGAGTTGCTATTCAGGGGCATCATACAAAAAGAATTGGCCACAAAAACACAAAAACCTCATATTGCCATTTGGATCACTGCCATAGTATTTAGTGCGTTTCATTTTCAACTAACTGGTTTTTTGGCCAAAATGATGATAGGGCTGGTGCTGGGCTACGCTTACCACTTTAGCAAAAGTCTGATATTGCCCATGATTTTACATACGCTCAATAATAGCATGGCTACTATTTCTTTGTATCTTGTTGGGTCTATGCCAGAAATGAATCCAACCTCCCATGATAACGTTCCTCTCAATATTGTCGTGATTTCGTCGATGATATTTGTATTTACTATGATCATGATCCAGCGATTAGATCACCCAAAAATAGTTGCTGATGAATCGTAATCAAGTACTCAGACAGAGAAGTTTGACAGGTATTATTTTTGCCGTCATAGTGATTGCCCTGTTGACTTCTGGAGTGACTGGAGCTTTTATCTTTGGTGCACTCATCATGATAGCATGCACTTACGAATATGTAAGAATGATTTTTCCAAGAAATATCCAAAAGTTGACCATCACTATGACTGCGGTCGTGGCTGTAGCAGCTGGTATTATATTTGTATCCCCATCGACAGAAGCCTACTTATATATATGTCTTACATCATGTTTGTTTTTGATTCTGGGCATCCTAAGTTTATTTATCCCATTTATTCAGCATAGGAAGTATTATGTTGTGACAGCGATGTCCTACTTCGGACTACCTTTAGGATTGTTTCTATCATTTATCATCCATAGAGATGTGTACTTACCCTATTTCTGGATGACTGTGATATTGATGATATGGATGAGTGATTCATTTGCCTATTTGGTGGGCTCCAGGATAGGTAAGACCAAACTATTTGAACGTATATCTCCCAAAAAAAGTTGGGAAGGATTTTTGGGGGCTGGCATCATAACATTGCCATTAGCCTATTTCATCGGTACCCATTTCTTTTTTTCACCTGCTGATATGTATGGGATATCGACCGCACAGGTGATGTCGCCGGGTATATTTTGGGTGATGATAGCCGCCATATCCTGGATGATCGGTACTTTGGGTGATTTGGTAGAATCATCCATCAAAAGGACCTTTGAAGTCAAAGATTCCGGAAAATTGCTACCCGGACACGGTGGAATATTAGATAGATTCGATAGTTTTATATATATTCTACCATTTGTATTATTTTTGCTCGTATTTTTTTCAAAACAATAACCAAGAAACACATCTATGCAAATTCATAAAGAGGGCTATCCTAACCTATTGATCGGTTTTATACTGCTTTTTATAGTCAATTCAGCCGTATATTATTTCTTTCCTACATTCCATATTATGGCCATCGTCATCAGCATCCTGTTTTATGGCTTTTTGATCTCCTTTTTCAGAAAACCAGATAGGTCTGTATCCTCCAAAAATTCCGATATACTCTTGTCACCTTGTGATGGTAAAGTGGTGGTGATCGAAAAGGTATTCGAACCCGAGTATCTCCAGACAGAATGTATGCAGGTATCAGTATTTATGTCACCCCTTAATGTACATATCAACTGGTATCCCACCGAAGCTGAGATATTATATACTCGATATCATCCTGGCAAATATTTGGCAGCGTGGAATCCCAAAGCATCCACCGAAAACGAAAGGATGACTGTGGTCTATCAGACTGGAACTAAAAAAGTGTTGCTCCGGCAAATAGCAGGTGCGCTCGCACGCAGGATAGTTTGTTATGCCCAAACTGGACAGAAATACCAGCAAGGTGACGAAATGGGTTTTATCAAGTTTGGCTCTCGGGTGGACATATATCTTCCGTTATCTACCAAAATTAATGTCAAAATCGGGGATGTAGTCAAAGGCAACATCACACAGATTGGTTCATTTGTGTCTTAGAGTATGTTTAAATTTACACATTTATTCCTAAGTGATGTGTGACCTTTTTGGAGGTTATTTGAACAACCAAACATTAAGCAATCACCTAAAGTTTGACCATTTTGCGCTGAAACACGGACTGATCGTCCCTAAGGATAATGGTATAATTTCCCTTAGGTAAGGTACTTACATCTATATTTATATGAGCCTCATGAGAAGGCTGCCGTGTGCCTGTAGCCGCTACTTTGCCATCTATACTAATGATATCATAGGAGATATTGCCAATCAAGGCAGTCCCTGTATGAATATAGATTTGATCATGAGCCGGGTTTGGAAACACACTTATATTTTGATCAAAATCATCAGAAATGATAGATTTTATACCTATGACTTTTTTTGTGCCATCCAGATCATTCATGACCACTTTGACATACAATCGACTATCCACTTTTTGATAGAAAGGATAATTATACTCTTTGAGGTCCGCTAGATTGAATCCTTTGATTTGACCCAATCTCTCATATGACAACCCATCTACAGAAGTAAATAATTCATAATAATCTACATTGGATTCTCGAACAGCTCTCCAAGTAATGATATAGGTATCCTTTTCGATTCTTTTTATAAATATATCCGTGATGGTCGCTGCCAATGGTGAAGCCTGCGTTTCGATAAAGTCTCTATCATAATAATGGACATTGGTGACATCCAGCTCCACATTGATCTCATTGTCATTTGGTCCATCTACATCACTGACACTATCATATCCTGGGGGATTGATCTGTACTATTTTATATACTCCCATAGGGAGCGATAGAAAAGCATATCTGCCGTCTTCGCCCGTCATCGATTGCATGATTGCTCCAGACTTGTTATATACTTGATTGCCAAATTGATCCAGGAGACTGATTTGTGATCCTGGAAGTGGGTTGTTGGTCACCATATTTCTGACTTGTCCCTGGATACTCCCCAATAGCTCCACAAACTCAAATCCTGGTATCTTGATAGCATGACTATTGCTCAATCCATCGTCTTCTGATCCATTTGCATGGCAAAGTACTAATTGTTCTATTGGAGAGGTTGATTCTACACTTAGCGCACCGTTTATATCATTGTGGCTAATATTACCATTTACATTGGCTATAAAATCTGCTTTTGCACTTTGACCATAAATAGTAAATGAGGCAGAAGTTGACATTTTGGACAAAACTAATGGAACATTGCCCGCTTTATTGGACGCAGTCAGGTGGACACTATCTTGATAAGTACTCCAATTATTTTGTCCTAACTGCAACATATCTATGTCCCATATTAGAAAATTAGAAAGGGTCACAGGCTTGGAGAAGTCAAATTGCAAACAAGCGGTATTGCGTGGACCATACGATTTAACTTGAAATGCCAGATTGCCCCTACCAAAAAAGGTATTGGTCATCGTATAGTCATTAAATTCACTCATATTAGTAGTGGTCGTATTGATATGGAGTGGATCGATGAGGGTCAATCCTATATTTACCCCACTTACATTGATATAATCAGCATGAATGGCATCTGGAAGCCATTTGGCCTGATTTCCTGAGAATGCTCCTTCCCAGGTAAAATTAATTGTTGATTGTCCTACAATAATAAAATTACATAGAAACACAATCGCTAGTGTCAATATTACTCTTCTCATAACAACGGGCATTTAATAGTGACAGCAAAAAATGACTACAACCTGAAATGTCATTTGGATCATCGCTATATATAATTATGAGCTAAAATCATGCCAAATTTGTATTTGAAATGTTAATTTTTTGAGTAATTTGCACACAGAAGCTACTCCTTCTTGATAGTCAAAAGAAATTAAATTGCGAAAAATATTGAGATTAAATAACAGGATAGTAGAATATTATTTTCCAATTCTGCTCACCAAACACCATAATATTTCATGCCATGATGGCCAATATTATCTTATGTTCACCTTTATTTTTAAAAAAAATGTGCTCTAATCAATACCTAAGTACTTGTGCGTCTGAACACTTAGCTGCCATTGTGGGTGCTTTAGGCAGTAGGCGATACATTGCTCAGTATTGGAAGCCTGGCAGCTATCATCCAAAGGTTGCAAATAAAAATGGGCAAAATCTAAGTGTAAAAAAGACTCCGGACTATTTTCTTTTTGGGGATACACCAGCTTGAGTTCGTCGCCTTTGGTGACGATGATATTGGTATCCGCTTTGGGGCTAACACATACCCAGTCTATGCCCTCCGCAAGGGGGACAGTGCCATTGGTTTCGATGGCTATTTCGATGCCATCCTGATGAAATGCGGCAATTAATTTTTGGTCCATCTGGAGAGCAGGCTCCCCGCCCGTGCAGACTACAAATACTTTTTGGGTGACAGATGGCCAGAGTGACCTGATCTTTTCAGACAGTCTTTGGGCAGTATATTTTCCGCCATTGACTCCATCCATACCCCAGAAATCAGTATCACAAAACTTACAGATGGCTTTATCTCTGTCTTCTTCCCTACCCGTCCATAGATTACATCCCGAAAACCTACAAAATACAGCAGGTCTCCCGGTATGGTGTCCTTCACCCTGTATGGTATAATATATTTCTTTGATTTTGTACATATGATTAGAACTCTGTGGAGAATTATTCACAGCAAGTACTCCAAAAAAGATTTAGGTGATGATGGCGGTAACTTCTATCTCTACCAACATCTCGGGATTGATCATAGATGAGACAGCGATCATCGTACTTGCAGGCTTTATCTTACCAAATACTTCGCCATGTGCCCTGCCGACTTCTTCCCAATCACCAATATGCTTTAGGTAAAGTCTTGTTCTGACTACATCTTCTATACTTGCATCGAGCTGCTTTAGTACATGATCAATGATCTGTAGGATGTATTTGGTCTGATGATAAGGGTCGCCAGTATGTACTACTACACCATGTTTGACGGCAGTAGTACCTGCTACTTCTACCACATTACCCACTTTGACAGCCCGTGAATAACCGATGCTATCTTCCCAAATAGCGCTTGAGCTCAGTTTAGTTTTCATATCGATATCAGATTTGAAGCTATTTAAGTTATTTAAAAGCCGAATGTACTAATTTTTTAAATATTGAGCAACATCTGCCAATGAATCTACTCTAAAATCAGGAATAGAGTATTCCATCATAAAATTATTACTGGTTGACTTACCGACCAATATGGTTTTCATACCCAGCTTATTGCCAAAAGCGATATCACTTTCGGTGTCACCGATCATGAGAGATTTGTTAAAGTTGATCTCCGGAAAATCCTTTTGAGCTTCCAGTGCCATCCCCGGATTTGGTTTGCGACACAGCGGATCCAGTGTAGCGGTATAGGGGCAGTAATATATCTCATCTATTCGCCCACCATAGTAAATGATATACTCCATCATCTGGTCATGTATCGACTTCAAATCTTCATGAGACATCAACTCTTTTTCGATGCCAGCCTGATTGGTCACAATAACTATCCTCCTGAATAGATTTGCAAACTCTGCCAAGGCATCCAAGACTCCAGGCAAAAATATAAATTCCTCCCAACTTTTGACATAATCATGGTGCAGCCGCTCATTGATGGTCCCATCTCTATCCAAAAAAAGTGTCCATTCAGTATTTATCCTTATTTGGGGCCAACTGAATGGCACTTTAGTTTTCATTTTTTACTGCTTAATGAACTTATTATACTTTGAAGCGATAAAAAATCTGCAAATTACGCTAAGTTCAGTTTTGCTTTAAGACCTTTATCCAGCTCTTCCAAAAATTCTTCTGTGTAAAGATAATGATCTCCATGAGCCACTTTATTGCCGTGGATGATCACCGCCAAATCCTTGGTCATCTTGCCGCTTTCTACTGTGTCAACACAGACTGCTTCGAGTGCTTCACTAAATCTGATCAAATCCTGATTGCCATCCAATTTACCTCTGAAAGCCAGTCCTCTCGTCCATGCATAGATTGATGCTATTGGATTGGTAGAGGTCGGTCTTCCTTTCTGGTGCTCCCGATAGTGCCTGGTGACCGTACCATGAGCAGCTTCTGCTTCCATCGTGCTGCCATCCGGAGTGACCAGTACAGAGGTCATCAATCCAAGTGAACCAAAACCCTGAGCTACCGTGTCAGATTGCACATCTCCGTCATAGTTTTTGCAAGCCCATACGAAATTGCCATTCCACTTAAGTGCACTGGCAACCATGTCATCGATCAATCTATGCTCATAGACGATGCCCGCTGCTTCAAATTTGGATTTGAATTCACTGTCATATATCTCTTGAAAAATATCCTTAAATCTACCGTCATACTTCTTAAGAATTGTATTTTTGGTAGATAAGTAGAGTGGCCATTTTTTGGTGAGTGCCATATTGAAGCACGAGTATGCAAATCCTTTGATCGACTCATCCGTATTGTACATACACATAGCCACTCCATCACCCTTGAAATCATATACGTTCCAGGAAGTCTCTGTACCATCTTCAGCGGTAAAAGTCATCGTAAGTTTTCCTTTTCCTTTGATAACAGTATCGGTAGCTCTGTACTGATCTCCAAAAGCATGTCTGCCTATGATGATCGGTGACGTCCAGTTGGGTACCAATCGAGGCACGTTGCTCATCACGATCGGCTCTCTGAATACAGTGCCATCCAGGATGTTTCTGATCGTGCCATTGGGAGATTTCCACATTTGCTTCAAGCCAAACTCCACGACTCTTTCTTCATCCGGCGTGATGGTAGCACATTTGATGCCTACACCGTATTTTTTGATAGCATTGGCTGCATCGATCGTAACCTGATCATCGGTTTCATCTCTGTATTCCATACCCAGATCATAGTATTTGATGTCTATGTCAAGGTATGGCAAAATTAATTTGTCTTTGATAAATTTCCAGATTATTCTGGTCATTTCGTCTCCATCCAACTCTACAACTGGGTTGGCCACTTTGATCTTTTGAAAAGCCATATTGGTTATTATATATTGATTTATTAAAAAAATTTACGCAAAGATAACAAATTAGATGTCCGAAATGATATAAAAACCATCGAAAACTTTATACCCATAAAAGATTTTCTAAGAGTATTTTTTGTAGTTTTGTTCTTTAAAATACCATAAAATTAAAAAAAATGACAGAAAACGATCCAAATCAAATCAACATAGAATTGTCAGAAGAGATATCTGAAGGCATATACAGCAATCTGGCCATCATTTCGCATTCGCACTCTGAATTTATTGTAGATTTCATACGTCTGGTGCCCAATGTACCAAAGGCAAAAGTAAAATCAAGAATTATTCTCACGCCACAACACGCTAAAAGGTTGATGAAAGCACTCATGGACAATGTCAAAAGATATGAAAACCAATATGGCAATATCGAAGATCCCGATGCTGGTATGATGCCACCTATGAATTTTCCATCGGCTGGTATGGCTTAAAATGCTGGTTCAAATTAATTATAGTCAAATGAAAAGAATATTCATGATAAGATTGGAGAATTCCCTGTAGTGATCATTCTTTCAGATGACAATAAGAGTTTCAATGGTTTGCAAAGATTATTTAAAGCACAACTTTATGATAATATAAGAGTATGTTTAAATTTTCATGTTTGAACGAAGGCGAGCTAACTTAATCATACGCTAAGTGCATATCATAGATAGTGGCACAGCTGGCAAACTTTTCAACCTACCTCTACCAAATAATGCAATATATCGTCAAATAGAAAAATACATCTAATCAATATGAGTACTAAAAAAATAGCTTTCATCACTGGCGCTAGCTCAGGTATTGGCTACGCCACAGCCTTAGCACTGTCTGATCGAGGGTATGACCTCATCATATGCGGTCGCAGAGCAGAGCGGCTTGCTGAGCTTCAAAAACAAGTAGAAGGCAAATCCTGTGTCCACCCACTCATCTTTGATGTCAGTGATATAGATCAGGTGGAAAAAGCCATCCAACAGCTGCCTGAATCCTGGAAAAAAATAGAAGTTCTGGTCAATAATGCAGGCAATGCACACGGAGCTGGCCCAATTCAAGAAGGCGATCTCACAGATTGGTCCAAGATGATAGGAAGCAATGTGACAGGTCTTCTCAATGTGTCCAGAATGATATTGCCCTTGATGGTCGAAAGACAAAGTGGTCATGTGGTCAATATCAGTTCGGTAGCAGGAAAATATACCTATGAAAACGGAGCCGTCTATTGTGCCAGTAAAAAAAGTGTAGAAGCCATCAGTGAAGGCATGCGACTCGATCTGACCAAACACGGTATCAAGGTGAGTAATATAGCCCCTGGTGCTGTAGAGACGGAATTTTCCATCGTGAGATTTAAAGGTGATGTCGAGAAAGCAAATAAAATCTATGATGGATTTGACCCATTGACGGCTAAAGATATAGCAGATGTGATCTCGTATTGTGTGACAGCACCTGATCATGTCACCATAGCAGATGTAACGATTTATGCCAAAGCACAATCCGCACCCACCATTATCCATAGAAAATAGGTCAATCTTTCACATGATCACAAATATAATCCTGATGCCATGATAACAAAACCCACTCTGATAATAGACGAAATCAAAGCCAAAGCAAATATCAAAAAGATGGCTGATATACCCCCTGGCTGTGATGCTTCTGGCAGGCAGGCTCAGCCCTTGCTTGCTTCGAAGCAGGCAGGCCTAAAGGGGTGACCTGCTCAATGCTGAGTTATTTATGATACAACCTAAATAATTAAACAATCCTGATGCCATGATAACAAAACCCACTCTGATAATAG
>JBATLS010000017.1:0-2839 GCA_049289435.1 Saprospiraceae bacterium
CAACACCTCCTGCTGACAAATGAATTTCTTCAATGACGCTTTCAGTATTGAGTTTTATAAAACAAGCAGAATTCACACTGGCTATATCAAGATGTGTTCGTTTACATACTTTTTCGAAATTGAAAAAATCATTTTTCTGAGGTAGTTTGAAGTTGATTTCAGTGATGATTTCATCTGCTGTTTTATCGATATTTTTGTAGTCTTTGTAAAATTGATTGAGTTTAACAGACCTTTTATTTCCATTATTATCTAGTATCACTTCAGCATCTAATGCCAATAAAAAGACCGTCATATCACCGATCGGAGATGCGTTTACCAGGTTTCCTGCAATGGTCGCCATGTTACGGATGGGAGTGGAAGAAACGAGTTTAATAAATTTTTGAAGATTTGGGAAAGCCGATTTTATAATTTCTGATTCTGAAAATTGTGTAACTGTCACAGATGCTCCGATATGACAACGTCCATTGTTTTCGTAAATCCTTTTCAGTTCTTCATTATCAAAAACGTGATTGACATCAGCTTGTTTTACCTGATGATGTTTTTGTACGATGAGGTCGGTACCTCCGCCAACGACAAGATTTTTGTTTTGGTCTGTTGAAGCAATAGAGACTTTAGTTCTTAATATGGTGAGTCTGGATTCAATATTTTGAAAATACTCGGGCAAAAACCCATGATCAATTAACCAGGGAATGCTTTTCCCACTTGGTTTTTCGGTAATTTGATCTACTATTTTGCAAGCAGCTTTTTCAATAGATTTATAACCAGTACATCTACAAATGTTGCCATCAATACTGGCAATAGCATCCTGACAATTTCCTCTATTTTGATTCATTACAAAACCAGTCAGAGACATCACAAATCCTGGTGTACAAAAACCACATTGGGTACCATTGGTTTCCACCATGGCTTTTTGTACTGGACTCAATTGGTTCATGTTGATGCCTTCGATAGAAACGATATGTTTTCCATGAGCATTCCCTAGAGGCATCAGACAAGATGTCATGGATCGATAAACCAATTTTCCATTTTCGAAATCACCGACTAATACTGTGCAAGCGCCACAGTCTCCCTCACGGCAGCCGATCTTTGTTCCAGTCAATCGTTTGTTGTATCTGACATAATCAAGCACAGTACTTCCCGATTTCAGGTCAGGTTGAACTTCTTTGTCATTTAATATAAAATGTAACATCAGTATTCAATTTTTTTCAAACTGGTCTTCCATTTTTCGAAAGCTTCCATGGCTTCTCCACGCATCATTTGTTGCGTAAAGAGTTTTCGTTCACCAATAGGTCTTGCCATCTCCTCGTAGATAAATTGATCGTCAAATTCGATAGCCGCAGCATCTTCTTTGTTATTGGCATAATACATTTTGTCTGGTCTTGCCCAATAAATTGCGCCCAAACACATTGGACATGGCTCGCAACTGGTATATATCTCACATCCATCCAACTGAAAACTACCCAAAACCTGGCATGCGTTTCTGATTGCGACAACTTCAGCATGCGCCGTTGGGTCATTTCCACCAGTGACATTATTGACACCTCGAGCGATGATTTTACCATCTTTTACGATGACTGCTCCGAATGGACCACCTTTTCCATCTTCAACATTGGCTACCGATAGTCTGATAGCTTCCTTCATAAATTCGGGATTTCCGTCACTCATGCGGCTTAATTTTTATTAATGAGAAAAACTTAATTACTGATTATCAAATGGTTGGATCCGTATAATCAATTGTATAAGTTCAAAAATAGTAATTATTTCTATTTATTGAATTTTACTGTCATCTATATTTTTCAAAATATTATTCCAATGCAAAAGTGACCGCTCTTTCAGCGTGAATTTTACTGGTTTCGAATAAGGGGACTGAAATATCGTTTGGTTTGATGAGTAATTCTATCTCCGTACAACCTGCAATGATACCTTGAGCACCTTCTTTTGTAAGATTATGTATAATTTCCTGATATCGCAGTTTTGAAGCAGGATTAATTATTCCTTTCACCAACTCACCATAAATGATCTGATGGATTTCTTCTCTTTCTGATTTGGAAGGTATTATCGTATCGATGTTAAATTTAGTTTTATATCTGTCTTTTAAAAAATTTTCTTCCATTGAAAATTTTGTGGCTATCAGACCAAGTTTGTTGAGGGATTCCTTTTGAATGGCTTCAGCAGCAGCATCCACAATGTGTAAAATAGGAATATTGACAAATGCAGCCATTTCATCCGAAAGTTTGTGCATGGTATTGGTACAGATAACTATAAAATCAGCACCACCAGCTTCAAGCCTTCGTCCTGCATCAATCATAATTTCTCTCAATTGACCCCAATCACTCTGGTGTTGCAAAAATGATATTTCTTCGAAGTCCACAGAGTACATTAAACATTGGCAGGAATGCGATCTACCCAGTAATTGCTGTGTTTTTTGATTTATAATCTTATAGTACAGTGCAGAACTTTCCCATGACATGCCTCCGATTAATCCGATTGTTTTCATTCTTTATGATATTGTCCTGGCCGATAGGTCTTTTCTGCATGTTTCTCTACATCTTCCCTATAAAATAAGACATCCTTAAATTGTCCTTTACTATACATCTCCCCTTGATCAAAGAAATGGTTTGAATTTGGGTCACCACTTTGACCACCTGCAAGCAATGACTTTGCTTTTATTTTTTTTTCCAAACTCAACAGCAGCAATAAAACTATTACCATTATATCCATATCTTTTTTTACTTCCAATATATGTACGACTGTTGAATGAAGGCAACATACCCCATGCTGATGACGCAAATCCTACAGGAAAACTTGGCTTCGTGTCATCAAATTTATTTTCTATATC
>JBATLS010000018.1:0-19726 GCA_049289435.1 Saprospiraceae bacterium
GGCATGATAGATGGCCCTTTCAATGCCCCTTCTTCACCTCCCGAAACTCCGGAACCTATAAAGTGTATGTTTTTAGATTTTAGGTAGTCAAATCGCTCCTTAGTATGATGATAATTGGAATTACCGCCATCTATGATGATATCGCCTTCAGATAGCAGTGGCAGCAGATCTTCTATGACCGCATCAATGATCTTTCCTGCATTGACCATCAGCATGATCTTCCTGGGTGTCTGTATGGAGTGTACAAAAGACGCCATGTTGTCAAATGCTTTGGATGTCTCCAATTCCTTATGTTCGTTTTTAAAATGCATGGCGACATTTTCTTCTTTGCCATCCACGTGTCTGTTAAACAAGGATATATTAAAACCCTTATTGGCCAGATTTCTGGCGAGACTCTTACCCATGACTCCTAAGCCAAAGAGTCCAAATGCTGATTTTTCCATCAGTTCCGTTTTTATAAATTGTATGATTGTATTTGGTGATTTACTGATATCTACGCAGATGGCATGATCAGGTTTTTCGAGCGTATCGAACTGAGATTTCAACAGATCCGAGTTCATAAAATGTCCTTTACGTTGGTTGATCCTATCGGTAATTTTCTCAAATGATCCTTCCAGGAAAACCCATTTAGTCGTACTTTCGATTCCTGCCGACAAAATATTCCTGTAGCTCTGCTTTAAGGCCGAACACGCGATGACACAGTCATTTTTTTTGGTTTGTTCGACAGCAAGTGCATGTAAGGTTTGCAGCCATTCTTTCCGGTCATCATCATCCAAGGCTTGCCCACTGGCCATTTTGGAGATATTGCTTTCAGGATGATAATCATCGCCATCAAAAAATGGTATCCCAAGTTCTTTGGCCAAAAGCATTCCGATGGTACTCTTGCCCACGCCAGAAACTCCAATAATAAATATTGCTTGGTGTGTACTCATGTATATTTCTTAGTTACCGACAATGGTGTGAATGGCGATATGCAAGTCTCAATGGTTTTTAAATTTCAAATGTAAAAGTGGGACTACTCCGAAAAGTTTATTTTTGCCACAAAGAATAACGAATTGTAAATATGTGATATTCAATTATTTGTGAACCTTTGATTCTTAGAGACTTTGTGGCATTTCTTTATTTTTGCCTTTTCGGAGCGGACTCAAAGGTAAATGTAAAAAGAAAATCTGATTTGTAAACATAATTTTGAGCTCGCTTTTGCTTTCCGTCTATGTTTTTTTGTCATATAATGTTTGGCTATGGTCAAAAGCTATCAGTGAGCGTTGTCACTCATAGGCGCAACTAAGGATAAAGATCATTTGTAGTAATTTGACACATTATCCTTTTGGAAAACTTGAAGGAAGGTTGATCTTTTAATCCGATGACTACATATTATTTCATAGGTTCTGTTTCGATTATAATGGCAGTGAGCATTTTAAATTACAAACTACACCTTGATCTAACTTAGTCTTCCCAATTTTATTATGCACTTAAAAGTAAATTTCAAGGTCTTTTTCCACCAGGTATAAATCCTTTAAGGTAAAACATATTTTATGAATATAAAGTACGAAGTAATGACGATGGAGTTACTTACAAATGTATAAGGCATAACTAAAAATGGAAATATACAGTTGACTGTGAGCTGTGATTGATAAAAATTAATGATAAATTCTTTTTACTAAAACTAACATCACTTACTTATGGGCTTCAATAAAACTTATTACTTTTGGATAATACATTTCATTTCCAGATGTAGTCCCCAGATTATGGTCAGATTCGGGAAAAATAAACAGCTCCTTGGTAGTTGTTTTTAATTTGTCGTAAAAATCCATTCCTACATTTTTGGGAACTATAAAATCGTATTTAGCATAATACAAAGCCATCGGAATACTAATAGTCCCAATTTTTGGCGAAAGGTCATAATTAATGAGTTTTTCCCACATTCCAACACCCGTGATTGTACTATTTAGGAGCAGTGCATCTCCTAAACTATGTGTAGATGAACCAACCACAGGTGTAATTTTTATGCTATCAATTTCTGTTAAATACTTTTGCCCTTCCAGAGCGAAGCCTCTTAGTTCATTTAACCCAGCTACCGACGTCAAATCTATGTTGTTCAATTTGGATTTGATATTCTGCCATTCACTTATTCTGTTTCCAAATCCAATTTGCTGGTCTGCATAAAAATTTAACATTGATTTCTCACTTTGTGCATACAAGGGGAAATTGTGAACCCCAACGGAAACAATACAACCTTTCACCGTATTTTGAAGGTCATTGGTCGTAATATAGGCCGTCGCCAAAGTGCCACCCCAGCTATCGCCCAAAAGAAAAATACTTAATGATTGTCCATACCTATATTTTACTAAAGTAACAAGTTTGACTAAGTCTTCCACATAAGCATCTACAGTTAGGTCATTGGGATTGCAGTTTCCTTGTGATGTGCCGGCGCACCTTTGATCCCAATATACTACTGCATACTTCTCTTCTAAGGCCGAAAAAGTATGGTAGTTTAGATAAGGTAATGAACTACCTCCCGGGCCTCCGTGCAAGAAAATAATGTATGTTTTTGATGCTGTATTTCCTCTTACCCAAACGGGCATTTCAGCCTTACTACTTTTTAAAAAGAAATGTTCATTGGCATTCACTGAAAAAGTGATTTCTTCCCTTTGGCAACCCAAAATGGAAAAGGTGCAAATAGTTAGCAGATATAAATAAAACTTTTTCATTTCAATTTATTTGGATTTGTAAGTGAATCTGGATTTTGATCTCAGCATCATCATTTTGTAGGAAACGTTCATTTCCACAGCCAACTGTGGCAAAACAGATGAATTGTATGGGTAACGAAAAAATAAATTGGGTCTGAAAGAAAAAGCCATTGGAAAATTTGGATGGTTTCTTGCATTGTCATATCCTACCCCAAAACTGATGGAAGGCATAAAGTAATTGCTACCGGCATTTTTTATGATCGATATATTCCCGCTACGATCGACATCGTAAGTTTCATCAGTCAAAAAAGTTCTTAAATAACCAACACCTAAAAGTATTTCTGTTTTAAAGCCGGATTTTTTGGTTTTCCTGTATCCCAGTTCTGTGTTCAAAAACCAAGTGTGGTTGTGTTCTTTTGTAAAGAAATATCCAAAGTTTAATGTGTTGAAAAATTGATGTTGATTTATTTTTACTTTCTTTTTAAACCGACTTTTTTGAATGGTAAATAAAGGCCTTTCTATCCCTATTTTGAATCCAGGATCTATAAAATAGTTGCCATAGTAGGACAAAGATATAGGCAAAGCCATTTCTTTGAATACCGTACTATCGTTTCTAAAGCCCTGGGCACCCAATTTCATTGTTGCGAGCGTAAAAATCAGGGTGATTAAATGTTGTAATTTCATAAATATTAAAATTGATTTAAAAATTCAAACAGCAAATTCCTTGCCTTAAATGCTTCTTGTGCATTGTATTGAAACTTATATTTTTTTCCAAAAATTGGTGGAAAGCGTATATGTTTAGCTTTATCCAGGGTTTCAACATCAAAACCGTGAAAGCTATTAGCGTATGTGATAAATAGTAATTTATGGTTTGAAATAAAGCTCTCTTGCAATTTTTTTGTTTTCACCACATTATCAAACTCCCCAACTTGTACAAGTAATGGAATTATAGTGGAGACACGCCTGTTTTCTTGATTGGATGGATAATACAAAGCTGCAGATTTAATATTGTGTCGCTTGATAAATGAAGTGTCCTCTACCAGTTGAATAACCCCTTCTCCTGCCAAACTCCAACCTAATAGGTGACCTACAGACAAACTATCAATTTCATGTTTGGATTTTGATAATTCTATAACCTGTTGCACTACCCAAACTATTTTATCCCCTGTAGTTCCTTTAGGTTTTAAAGGACTTTTGTTTTCTTTATAATATTTTTTGTAATCTATTAATATCACATCAAACCCTCTGGATTGTAAGGTTTCCGCCTGTCGATGGTAAAATGTTTGGTCATCAAATATGGTTAATCCACTGGATCCAGGTAGTAAAACTATCCACTTATTAGAATTTACCTGACGAGACTCGTAGTAAAAATAATGATCATGCTGTAGTTGCCCAAAGCATGAATATGGAATCAAATACATGGCGAATATTGAAACAGAAATGATGATATACTGCATCCGATTATATTTTGGATTAAGTAGCAAACTTAAAGGTATCAACTATCCTTTACGTTCCATTTTCTAAATCCGAACCCCAAAATGAAGATTTTAACAGTATATTAGTTTTTGGTGAATTGAATACGGTACTCTGTAGGTGTATAGTTGGTATGTTTTTTAAATCTGGTATTAAAGGTGGTCTTAGAATTGAAGCCACATTCATATCCTATTTGGATAATATTTAGATGGGCCATATTGGGATCTGATAATAACTTCATAGCTTCCACAATCCTAAAATCATTTATGTATGAAGAAAAAGTTTGCCTTAAATGATTATTAAGTGTATAGGACAACTTATAAGCATTTGTATCTACATATCCAGCCATTTTTGAAATATTCAATTCCTCATCAAGAAAAGGTTTTTTAGTCTTCATGATTTCAACAAGTTTAGTGGCAATATCTTCCATTTCATATTGAGTAATAAGAGGGGGAGATTTTATAGGTGCAGTATTGGTTTGTCTTTGGTCGATAAGATCAGTTATTTCTTCTCTTTCTCTCAAGTTAATAGGAAAAGTTTCTTGCTGCCATATGGAAAAGTACGCCAATAAAAACACTCCGAAAAGTAGTATCAAATAGAATATTTCAGATATCCATATTTCGTGAAAAACAGTTTCTGCAAACCAACATAAAATGAGAGTAAAAAATACAATTATAAAATTCTTAAGCCAATTTAATTGTATCTTTTCTCCGATAGCCGAGTATTGATAGGTTTGCTTTTGATGGTTCCATATTTTTTGTAACATTAAGATCACATACACAAATGCCTGAATGAAGAACAGGATCATCATAACGTTGAGAAGTCCATCCTGACCCATGGAGTCATTATAATAATACTTGAGTTTTGTCTCACTACTTGAAAAGTAAAAGGGTGCATTGCATATTAAGTAAATAATCAACAAAGTAAAGTGAATTAGTTGTGCTTTATTCCACCCTCTATCAGGTCGGATATAATGATAGGTACTAAGGTATAATGTGGGGGTTAATAGCAATGACGCAATTGGAAAAATTCCGTACAAATGAGGCAATTGAGCATAAAGATTCTCTTTTGTAAGTGTGTCGTCAAAAAAAAGCAAAAAAATACACGCCACATGAATACTCAACCAAGAATTAGCCTTTTTATTTGACTTATTTACATTAGAAAGAATTAAAAAAAATAACATTAGCGTGGCACCTGAGCCGATAATCTGGATCAATGCTTTCATGTTGGGTTTTGATTGAAGTTATTTCTTTTTGTCAATGAAGAAAATTGTGATTTGATCATTATCATCTATGAAAATGTTAAAAAATATTTCGGCAATTATTATTAAACTGAAAGAGAATAAGCTTTTGGGACTAATCTACGAAACATCGTCCTAACGATTAGGTTTTATCCTCCAACCTACAAATAAAGTGCCCACCAATCACTATATCCACTTTCATTCCCGACCCTCAAACCAACTCCTCATTTCTTTATTGACTGTTTGTTCACTTGATGTGTCAGAAAGAATTTGTACAAAATTCATTTTTTTAACATCTATACAATATTGTACCAGTGTCCAACTTTCGTAGTATTCTCTTGGTGCTATGGTACTGTCTGCAAAGGTGATCGCCCAATTATTTTTATCAGTATCCATCAGTCTTTTTATATTTTTTGAAAGGTCTTTCTGATCATCATTTTGTCTGGATACATATTCGGCATATCCCTCCCATTTCCAATTTGGGATGTTTGCAATGGGGTTTGATTTCAAGATCACTAAGAAAACGCAATTTATCCATCAACATGTTTGCAGACTTGTCAGTTGACCATCAATAAGGGGCTTTATTAAACTGGTTTTATATATCTTTTGACTAATTTATGATATCTAAGCAAATCTTGGCGAACACATTAAAAGTGGCAGAACAGGTCAATCAACCATAGTGCATGCGCTATACTTCATTCCCAAATTTTAGATATATCCAATCATGCCTCCCATATTTACATCTCATTATCAGCACTATATAAGTTTTAAGCACCTAAAATTATTATCCATTTACAAACCTAAATTACCGTAAAGATACGACTAATCTAAATGCAATGTAAACAAGGTCATCAGTTAACCCGAATCAGCTCTCTCGCTCTTGCCATTTGATCACTTGCATAAATTCTTATACAATCCATTTCACCACCAAATCAGTACAAATATAAACTCAGAACATCTGACACCTCGCAGTTTAAATCCATAAAAAATACACCTTTTCCAATTGCCACTGGTTTCAGCCACATATTGTCATTGATTTCTTCAAATGCAATATGTTTTATACATGCAATCAGAGATTGCAAGGCCATTATGTGTCATGCCATAGGCAGATAGGCCGTGCCATAGGCAGACATGCCTGTACGGGCAGGCCCAATGCAGACTATATCTTCGACTATCGGGCAAATCTTGACCACTTAGTCTTGATGATACTTGTACTTCTGATGGTAGCCAGTACTGACGAAATTGCCCTCAAGGGATAGGCCTAATGAAGCTTCGCTACTTTTGGCAACGTTTCAAAAATAACCTTTTTTGAGATTTGTAGTCAATTAATATACTACAAAAGCCATACAGCTTATGATCGTCGTATGGCTTTTGTGGTCTAAGAATTACAAACGGGTCAGGCGATAGACTGATTCTTAATGTATTTGTTTTTTTAGGAATTTATTACTTATAAATGTTATTTGAGTCTGCCAAAATATTAGGAATTGTCTAGGTATAAATTGGAAGTATCATTTGATTTTAAAGATCGTTGCGATATTGATGATGGAAGAATAGGATATTTACATTAATATTCTTTTGATAATACAATTATTATCGTATTTTTATCAGACAAAACGAATTATGGCAAAAGTAATTATCTTAGGTGGTGGTGTTGCAGGAATGAGCGCAGCACACGAATTGGCAGAAAGAGGATTTGAAGTTGAAGTGTATGAAAGAAATGTAAAGTATGTCGGAGGTAAGGCCAGAAGTACAGATGTGGCAGGTACAAATTTGATGGACAAGAATCTATTTCTACCCGGCGAGCATGGTTTTAGGTTTTTCCCAGGCTTCTATCAACATGTGACAGATACCATGAAACGCATCAAGACTAAAAACGGGAAAACAGTTTTTGATAATTTCAAATCAACTCGTTCAGTGGAGATCGCTCAATCTGGTCAAAAACCAATCATAGATTTGGTAAACTTTCCATCTAGCATCAAAGATATACGATTGATGATAGGTACGTTAAACCAAGTCAAAAGCGAGCTCACCCATGAGGAGATGGATTACTATGCTCACAGAATATGGCAACTGATGACCAGCTGCCCAGAACGATTTTCAGATGAATACGAAAATATAGGTTGGTGGGAATACTGCAATACTGACCATTTTAGTGACAATTATAGACGTTTGCTGGTAGAAGGATTGACAAGGTCTTTGGTGGCAGCCAAGGCACAGAAGGCTAGTACAAAGACCGTAGGAGGTATATTATTGCAACTGATATATACTATGCTAGATTACAATACCAACGATACTGACAGGGTACTCAATGGGCCGACCAATGATACCTGGCTAAATCCATGGCTTGACTATCTCATAAGTATGGGGGTAAAATATCACAAAGGTGAACATGTTACTGGATTTGAAATAGCAGATGGTAAAATTTCTGGGGCTTTGGTGCAGAATATTGGCAAACAGAGCAAAAAAGTCATCACGGGAGATTATTATATTCTTGCAGTTCCAGTGGAAAAAGCAGCATCCTTAATCAGCAGGGAAATGTTAAAAATAGATCCTGCGCTACAAAATATTATTCAATTATCTCCCAATGTTGAATGGATGAACGGAATTCAGTTTTATCTCAATGCAGAGGTAAATTTGAATTATGGTCATACTATCTACTCTTACAGCAACTGGGCGCTGACATCGATATCTCAGATACAATTTTGGGACAATTATGACCTTTCCCATAGATTTAATGGTAAGGTGAAGTCCATACTTTCGGTGGATATTTCATCATGGTACTCCAATGGAAATTGCAACAATAAAAAGGCGATGGACTGTACCCCCGAAGAGATAAAAGCCGAGGTGTGGGAGCAGTTAAAACTTGAGTTGAACACCACTGAAAACGAAATACTAAATGATAGTATGAAAGAATTCGTACATCTTGACAACGATATCACACCTATTCCCACTGCAGAAAATATACTGATCCCCAAAGAAATACTTACAGAAGCCGACCATGATTATTTTCAGAAAGTAAAAGACATGGAACCATTATTAGTGAACCAGATCAATACATGGACACTTCGTCCAAATGCATTTACAAATATTCCAAATCTATTTTTAGCAAGTGATTACATAAAGACAAACACAGACCTCGCTACCATGGAAGGGGCAAATGAAGCAGCCAGGAGAGCTGTCAACTTGATATTGGACGCCGAAGGGAAATCTGATTACTGTCAGATATGGCCGCTGTATGAGCCATCTTTATTTGGTCTGGCAAAACGAAATGATCGAAAAAGATACCTAAAAGGATTGGAATGGAGTCCTCATTTGCCTGTATTGGTAAAAATCATTACTTTTGTGTGGGGCTTATTATATATTGTGAAAGGAGTGATTGTAAATATTCTATTTAAAAAGAAGACCTAATACACAGATGACATATTCCTGATTTTACAAAATACTATGATGATAAAAGTCAATACTAAACAAAACCAGGAAGGCACCCTCAGAGATCGAATCATTTCATACTACGATGAAACCTGGCTGGACTATAGAGTACTGTGGATAAACAAGAGAAACAGAGCACTTCATTTTGGTTACTTTGAAGAAGGTATAAGTAATCATGATGAGGCACTGGTCAATCTTAACCATATTATGTCTAAAAAGGCTAATATATTAGCGTCTGATACTGTGCTGGATGCAGGATGTGGTCAAGGTGGAAGCTCCCTCTGGATGGCTGAAAACATAGGTTGTCAGGTAGTGGGGATTACCCTGGTGCCACATCAAGTAGAAAAAGCAAAGCACGAAAGCTCAAAAAGAAACCTTACTGGCAAAGCCAAATTTTATGTAAAAGACTATTGTAATACCGGGTTTCCTGATGCCAGTTTTTCGGTTATCTGGGCATGTGAGAGTATCTGTCACGCACCCGATAAAAGTGAATTTTACAAGGAGGCTTACAGGTTACTCAAACCTGGTGGAAGGATAATAGCTGCTGAATACATCAGGCACTCCCGAACATTTGAGATAGAGAAGGAAAAAACCTTAAACGAATGGTGTCAAGGCTGGTCTATGCCCGATATTGATACCTGGAGAGAGCACGAAAAAAATATTTATAGTACGGGATTTCAAGTTACAGACCACCAAGATGTGACTAAGCATATGCGGCCATCTTTAGAGAGATTATATAAGATGTCAAAAAAATTGCTTGGATTAGGAAAGTTTTTACATTTCGTCCGTATAAGAAATAAGGTCAAACATGGCAATCAGGTGGCTTCTATCAGACAATATGAAGCACTCATGCAGAGACTATGGTATTACAGTATTTTCAGTGCACATAAAGTTGAAAGCTAATGGAAATCGATCGTGGACTTGTTATCCCGAATGGATATGAAATTATGGATCGCATTTATAAAAATGAGAGACATGAAATTTTTAAGGCCTTTAGCAAAGAATATAATCGGGATGTAGTTTTAAAAATAACAAGACCAGAATTAAAGGATATAAAGGAGATTTCTAAGCTCAGTCATGAGTACCAAATTCTTAAGGGTACAGACCATCCTGGTATAATAAAAGTACTGGAATTACTCTCTCTAAAGGGCACAGTATGTCTGGTAGAAGAATATATTAGCGGCCAAACACTGGCTGCCAGGATATTGAAGGGTGGATTTTCGATGGATGATTTTTTTGACATTGCCACAGGCCTTGTAGAAGCTGTTGCATATATTCACTCCAAAGGTATAGTTCATAAAGATATCAATCCAAATAATATCCTTATTTCAGAAAAAAATGAAATCATACTGATAGATTTCGGAATATCTATCAATTTTCAGAATCAAACTCAAGAGTTGAGCACCATAGATCATATCGAAGGGCAGTTGACTTATATTTCGCCTGAGCAAACAGGAAGGACAAGTTACTCAATATCCAATGGCAGTGATCTATATTCTTTAGGTATAGTCTTATATGAAGTATTATCTGATAAGCCTCCTTTTGTATCGTTAGATCCACTGGAATTGATTCACTATCATCTTTCCAGACATCCTGATCCACTCAGCAAAATAGATAAAGATATACCTACTGACCTTAGCAATATTATTAATACATTGCTTGAGAAAAACCCCGATGACAGATATCAGAGTGCGGCAGGGCTACTACACGATTTAAATGCCATACAACAAAACATAACTTCTGGCACTGTCCATACAGATTTTAAGCCCAAGCAATATGATTTTTATGGCAGATTTAAAAAAACCCAAAGACTATACGGCAGAGATGATGAAATTAATACCCTCATACATTGTCTTGACTTACTAGGTTCGAAAAAATCCGTACTAGCTTTAGTATCTGGATATTCGGGCATTGGTAAATCTGTGGTTGTCAAACAGATACAAGAACCAGTGATCAAAAAAAATGGCACCTTTTTATCTGGAAAATTTGATCAATATAAAAGGGATATTCCATATTTTGCTTTTATAGAGGTATTTGACGAAGCCATAAAAAATATTTTAGCTTCAAGCGATGAGAATATTAGTTACTGGAGGGAGAAATTATCCAATGTTTTGAGTGCAAATGCTTCATTAATAACGGAGGTTATCCCTAATTTGGAGTTAATTATTGGAAAATATCCCCCGACATTCAAGCTCCAACCTGCAGAGCAGGAGTTTAGATTTAGAATGGCTTTTCTGGATTTTATTTTTTGCTTTACTCAACCAGAAGCACCATTGGTCATATTTCTGGATGATTTGCAGTGGTCTGATATGCCATCATTGCAACTTATAGAAAGAATATTGGCTGCTCAGGGCTCATCTGAGATATTGATCATAGGAGCTTACCGTGATAATGAAATAGACGAATTGCATCATCTTAATTTCACTATAAAGCAACTACAAATAGATGGTGTCCTTATTGAATCCATAGAATTGAAACCACTGGATGAAAGGACGACTACCCAAATAGTAGCAGATTCGTTTGGGATGCAAATAGGACAAGCTGAAGGATTAGGTAATCACGTTTTTAAGAAGACTAAAGGTAATCCATTTTTTATCAATCGATTTTTGTTATCACTATTTGAGAATAAATATATGATCTCTGATCAACATGGAGAGTGGCATTGGGATCAAAATGTATTAGATAATTTGGGTTATACCGACAATGTGATTGACCTGATGACGAAAGAGCTTACAGACCTTCCCAAAAAGACCCAGGACATAATGAAATCTGCTGCTGTATTAGGAAACTCATTTAGTTTGTCGACACTATCCATCATAGGTGGTATCTCACAAATAGGCGTCTATCAGCGATTGGAGCCAGCAGTAAAAGGTGGCTATATTTTGCCAATCGACAATAATTACCGGACACTTTCGCTACAAGAGAAAGGTATCGAAGCCACATTGGAGGAAGAGTTGGGAAAAATCAATAACGGTTTTAAATTTCTCCATGATAGAGTACAGCAAGCTGCATATGCACTGATACCTAAAGAGAATCTGGCAGCAGTACACCTCGATACCGGACGTATATTGTATGACAATACACCAAAAGCAAAACTTACTGAATCAATATTTGATATCGTTAGCCATTTTAGTGATTATGTTCAGTTGGTTGTTGATCCTGCTGAAAAAAAATTGATATGCGAGCTTTTTCTTATTGCTGGCAAGAAAGCCAAAGATTCTACTTCATATAATGTAGCAGTCAAATATTTAACTAATGCGTATCTCTTGCTCGACTCAAACAGTTGGGATACCTTTTATGATGTGACATTTAGTGTGTATTCCGAATTGGGTGAGTGTGAGTATTTAAACGGAAATCACCAGAAAGCAGAGTATTTGTTTGAACAAATTTTGATTCATGCCCGCACCAATTTTGAAAAACTAAGGACTTATTATACGCACTCGTCCCTATGTCACAAAGTAGGGAATGCAAATAAAGCACTTCTATTAGGAAAAAATGCCATGGCCCTATATGGCATTAAGTTTCCTGATAAGCCATTATCCATAAAATTAACGGCCGGAATGGAGATATTAAAAAATCTGTTTTTATTTTCGACCAAGTACCGGGACATAGATAAGCTCAATACTATAAAAGAGTGCACCGATCCTGAAATTATTGCCATCAATCAATATCTGATAGACATAGCAACGAGTGCTTATCATTTAAATCAAGAGTTGATGGTCATCGTAGTCCTGAGAATGATTAAGTTTTATTTAAAACATGGTTTTACAGATGCATCAGGATGGGGACTTTCGGGGTTTTCTGTGATAGTGTACTCAGCACTTGGATTATCTGATAGAGGTCTTAAGTTATGGGATCTCACCATTCGTTTGCATCAAAAGACAAATTCACCGCTCATAAAGGCAAAATTAGGCTATACAGTCAATGCATTTCATTCACACTGGAAGCAACATCTCAATAATGGCTTTAACGACAACCTGGCAAATATTCAACTGTGTCTGGCCAATGGTGACCAGAGTTTTATAGCTTATGGCATATGCGATTACCTATGGAATAAATCGGCTTGCGGCATACCGCTGAGACAAGTTGTAGCGTCCACCACAGAACATCTTGCCTACCTCAAGAGGACCAAAAATGAAATAGGACACTATTTTACAGCTCCAAAAATACAGGCAAATAAGTGCTTAATGGGCGAAACTCCACTTTTGGGGCATTGGGATGATGACACCTTTCACCAGGACGAGTACTTTGAACAGGTAAGTGAAACTGGCAATCTTACCGCTCTGGCAAGGTATTACAATGCAAAATTGCAACTTTTTTACTTTTTTGGGGAGTATAAAAAAGGTCTTGAATGGGCTGAAGAAGGTGATAAATACATGGTAAACTTATTGGGATTTATTATAGTACCTGAATGGAATTTTTATTTTGGTCTTTTAATTATGGAGTCATTTAGCACACTGAGTCCTTCGGATAAGAAAAAATACACCAAAAGGTATAAGACAATTTTGAAGTGGTTTATACATTGGAATAAAGGAGGTTCAGAAAATTTTGAGCAACAGTACTATATTTTACTTGCTGGAGAAATGCAAATGAAAAGAAAACCAAACGATGCCATGGTGATGTATGATAAAGCTATAAACCTGTCAGCGCAAAATGGTTTTACACAATATCAAGCTATAGCCAATTACCAGTCAGCCATACTCATGCAAGCAGAAGGTAGGACAAATCAAAGTTTGCATTATTTAAGAGATGCTTTTACTCTGTATGATAAGTGGGATGCGGTGGGTATTTGCAACTATCTTCAATCTAAGTATCCTGTATTGAAAAATGACAGAGATTTTACACGAGCGGGCATGGTCACTGGTGAGTCATCATCTTCCTACACTACTTCCACATCTACTGTCCTTGATTTGAATACAGTAGTAAAAGCGTCACAGAGTCTTGCGAGTGTCATCAAACTGGACGATCTGCTAGAAAGATTGATATATATCATTATAGAAAATACAGGCGCACAAAAAGGGGTACTGATCCTGGGTAAAGATAATGAATTGTATATCAGAGCTGAAGGCAACTCAGAGCCTGGCAATACAAGGGTTTTAGACAATTTACCAGTCACTGGTAGTGCAATAGTTCCTGAAGCTCTGGTTAAATATTGTTGGCGCACTCAGGAGAAAGTATCACTGAACAATGCTACTTTGGACAGTAGGTATGGAGGATTGCCTTATGTTCAGAAAAATAAGGTAGTTTCAGCCCTTTGTTTTCCTTTTTCAAATAAAGGGAAGAATATGGGTGTCATATATCTGGAGAACAATCTGCTCGAAGGGGTATTTACATCAGGAAGGATGGAAGTATTGGATCTATTATCAGGTCAGATAGGTATATCTATCGAAAATGCACTACTGTATGAAAATCTGGAGGTGAAGGTAGAAGAAAGGACAAGAGAATTAGCAAAAGAAAAAGAATTTGCCGAATCTCAACGAGCAGAATCTATACAACAACGAAAACTAGCTGACGTCGAACGCAAAAAGTCCGATGATCTACTTCTAAATATATTGCCATTGGAAATAGCTGAGGAATTAAAATCCAAAGGCTCCTCTGAAGCAAGGCTCTTCGATAATGTGACAGTCATATTTACAGATTTCGTAAACTTTACTAATGTCAGTGAGAAGTTATCACCACATGAACTAGTTAAGATGTTGAATCATTGTTTTGGAGCTTTCGATCATATCATGGAGAAGCATGGACTTGAAAAAATCAAAACGATTGGCGATGCGTATCTCGCCGTAAGTGGGCTTCCTACATTAAGGGATGATCATGCCGTCAAAGCTACTTTGGCTGCCTTTGATATTTTATCCTGGGTAAAGGATCCAAGTAATAAATGCCCTTTTGATATTAGGATTGGGTTGAATTCAGGACCTGTAGTAGCAGGTATTGTCGGTTTTAAAAAATATGTGTATGATATATGGGGTGATACCGTAAATACTGCTGCAAGGATGGAGACCGCTTCAGAAAACGGACGTATAAATATCTCAGAGAGTACGTACCAATATATCAAAGATATTTTTACTTGTGTATCCAGAGGCAAGATCGAAGCTAAAAACAAAGGAAGTATTAATATGTATTATGTAAAATTTCCGTAACTATTTAGGTCACTGTCTTGAAAGTACAAATGAAACTTAGAGTATATAATTAACCACAAAGAACACAAAGGAAAAACACAAAGTAAACAAAGACAGAATATCAAGTCACATTGGTATAAATAACTTAAAAATTATCTCACATACCTGCCTTGTGCACGGGCAAAAACATCTCGTAGGTCTCCATACTTAAATAATTACGAAAATTGGGAACTATTTAGGTAATAAAGGACACAGGTAAAATCTTTGCCATAAAAAAAAATGTCAGAGCAGCAGAGTCATAGTTATATTTTGCCTTTATATTTTGGGTCAAAGTCCACCATCCATTCTATCCCATATTTGTCTCTAAACATTCCAAAATATGAGCCCCAGGGACTGTCGGCCATAGGCATTTCTGTATGTCCACCTTCAGAAAGTCCGTTGAATAAATGATCGGCCTCTTCTTTGCTTTCAGCACTAATGGATATTTTAGATCTGTTTTCGTTTTCATTGGTTTTGCCCATGATCTCTGGTACATCATTGCCCATCAACACGTTGTTGCCAATGGGTAAAGCGATATGCATTATTTTATTTGCTTCCTTATCTGCCACTGGAAATTCAGGGTTTTGCAGGTCTCTGTATCGCATAATCATTGCGAAATCTCCACCAAATACTGATTTATAAAAAGTGAAAGCCTCTTCGGCATTGCCATTGAAATTAATGTGTGGATTGATGAGTGCCATCTTGATTTATTTTAAAGTTGATCAAATATAAAGAGTATGTTTACTCGCTTGGCTGTTCGGCTGGAAATTTAGTCATGTCCATGAAAAATACTTCCCAAGTGTGTCCGTCAAAATCTTCTATGGTTCGTTGCTGCATAAAACCATAGTCCCGCATTTCGTTTGGTTCGGTACCACCTGCTTGGAGTCCATTTGCCATGATCTCATTTACTTCATCTGAGGTGTCCACAGATAAAGCATATATACCTGACAAATGTGATTTTGTATCTGCTAGTGGTTTAGTCGCAAATGTTTTAAATTTTTTGTGTGTCATTATCATCACGAAAATATTTTCACTCCACACCATACATTTACCACTTTCGTCCGAAAATTGAGGATTGTTCGTAAATCCCAATGCTGAGTAAAAAGCCATAGATTTTGTCAAGTCTTTTACTGCCAGATTGATAAAAATTTGTTTTGACATACTGTTAAGATTTTAAGGATAAAAGTAATTCATAATTTTCATGTGTGTGGTAAGTTTTTGTCATTATTTTACCATTGTTGTATGACAATTTCCAGCTACTTGGCCAAAAGTCCAAATAGTTGACAAATAATTTTAAACCTTCATTAATATCAGTTTAAATAATGAAGTGATTTACTCCTATGCTTTATCTACCCTACTTACACAGGCCAATTCTTACTTGGTCAAACTTTGGGGCAAATTGAACATCCATTTTGTAGGCATTCTACATCTATTGACAAAGTATAAGTATGATATATATTTCCAGATAAAGCATTTGAATCTGGTGCTCATCATCTAAGATTATGTTAAAAAAAATCGATTGAATATCGCTTTACATGATATCAATCATTTTAACACAAGCCAATCGTCAATATACCCTAATCAGAAAAGATATATCTTTGTACGTGTATGTTTCGATGATACATATCGAAAAGATTAATTTGTAAAGTTTGTTTTTGGTAATGAATGAAATATGGAATATATAGATTATTACAAAGTTTTGGGTATCTCAAAAACAGCCGGCGAAAGTGATATTAAATCTGCGTATCGTAAGTTGGCCAGGAAATACCATCCAGACCTCAACCCCAACAATAAAGAAGCAGAGAAGAAATTTAAAGAAATCAATGAAGCCAATGAGGTATTGAGCGATCCTGAAAAAAGAAAAAAGTACGACAAACATGGTAAAGACTGGCAACATGCTGATGAAATAGAAAAAATGCAGCAAAGCAGAGCTCAATCCCAGAGAAGTTCTGGATCGACATTTGGCTCTAGTAGTTATTCAGGTGACTATCAAGGCGATTTTTCTGAATTTTTTGGATCTATGTTTGGTGACGAATCAGGCAGTCGAAGGCAACAGATAAAATTCAGAGGTCAGGATATCAGTGCGACTTTAAAACTGAAGTTGACGGATGTGTACAAAACACAAAAGCAAACCATCACTGTCAATGGCAAAAACATCAGACTGACCTTTCCTGCAGGTATCGAAGATGGACAAGTCATCAAGATATCAGGTCATGGTGGTGCTGGTGTCAATGGCGGACCCAAAGGAGACCTGTATATCACTTTCTCCATCGAAAATAATACGGCTTTCAAAAGAGACGGAAACCATTTATATAAATCTGTTGACGTCGATCTATATACAGCAGTTTTGGGCGGAGAAGTGTTGGTGGATACTTTTGATGGCCAAGTAAAACTCAAGATATCCGAAGGCACTCAATCATCCGCCAAGGTCAAACTAAAGGGTAAAGGTTTTCCTGTGTACAAAAAGGAAAAAGTATATGGCGACCTGATCATCAGCTATAATATCAAAATACCGACCAAGCTGTCACCAAAAGAAAAGGAATTGTTTAGAGAACTTCAAAAATTGAGCAAAGATGTCCATAAATAATATCATACTTGTGCAACATTTTTGCACACATCATCATATAGAAGTGTCCTTTATCGAATCTCTAAATGAGTATGGATTGATAACCATCGAAGTCATAGATGACAATAAATATCTGTCAATAGATGACTTAAAAGAAATTGAGAAAATGGCCAGTTTTTACCATGATTTGGGGATTAATCTGGAAGGCATCGATGTGATCTCAAGACTTCTAAGGCAAAATAACATTTTGAAAAAAGACCTGGATGACGCACACAAAAAGTTAGCGCTATTTATGGATGATTGGGCGTAAAAAAAGGGAATCCACAACGAAATATCGTTGTACAAAATCATCAACCTTGTGCTCCAAGGTAAAAATGTTTTTGCATTTTATAATCATTGCAAAGACTATTGTAGCTAAATAAAACTGATCCCGTTCATTTTTATTGAGAATCAATCATTTATTTTGTTAGCTAACTGATATCAAGACACATAGTGCAAATCATAAGCATGAAAATATATTTACACTCTACCTGTCTTAAATACCTGCCACATATCATTTTTTTATACTTTTGCGGCTTCAAAAAATGATACCTATGATATCTGTAGATGGTTTGTCAGTAGAATTTAGTGGCAGCAGCTTGTTTAGCGATGTGTCTTTTGTCATCAATGAAAATGATAAAATCGCGCTCATGGGCAAAAATGGAGCCGGTAAAAGTACCATGATGAAAATCATAGCTGGCACTCAAAAACCGACTCGAGGCCACGTCAGATGTCCCAAAGATGCGGTCATCGCCTATCTTCCACAGCACTTGCTGACCGAAGATCATTGTACGGTATTCGAAGAGACGCTCAAGGCTTTCGAACTTGTTTTTCATATGAGAGATCGCATGGCATTTCTCAATAGCGAACTGGAGACACGCACAGACTACGAGTCAGACGCATACATGCAATTGATCGAAGAATCATCAGAATTGGGTGAAAAATTCTATTCGCTCGAAGACATCAATTACGATGCAGAAGTTGAAAAAACACTCCTCGGTCTTGGATTCAGACGTGAAGATTTCACCCGATTGACCAATGAATTTAGTGGTGGATGGAGGATGAGAATTGAGTTGGCCAAAATACTACTAAAAAAACCCGACCTCATACTCCTCGACGAGCCTACCAACCACATCGATATAGAATCGGTCATATGGCTCGAAAACTTTCTGATCAATAAAGCCAAAGCAGTCATGGTCATATCGCATGATAAAGCCTTTATAGACAACATCACCAACCGAACCATCGAGGTGACTATGGGCAGGATCTATGACTACAAAGCCAATTACAGTCACTACTTGCAGTTGAGAGAAGAGCGCCGAGCCGCTCAGGTAAAGGCGTATAAGGAACAGCAAAAGACCATCGCCGAAAGCAGAGAATTTATCGAGCGCTTCCGGGGTACATACTCTAAAGCCAATCAGGTCAACTCTGTAGAGCGCATGCTCGAAAAGATGAACATCATCGAGATCGACGAAGTGGATACATCGTCTCTGAAGCTGAAGTTTCCTCCTGCTCCAAGATCGGGTGACTATCCTGTCATAGTGGATCAATTGACCAAGAGCTATGAAGGACATGTGGTTTTTAAGGATGCATCTATGACCATAGAGAGAGGTCAGAAAGTTTCTTTTGTAGGCCGAAACGGGGAAGGAAAGTCCACCTTGCTCAAGGCCATCATGGGTGAGATAGACTTTGATGGTAAATGTGATCTGGGACACAATATCAAAGTAGGCTATTTCGCTCAAAACCAGGCCGCCCTACTCGATCCTCAATTGACTGTATTTCAGACAGTAGAAGAAGTGGCAGAAGGAGATGTCAGAACACAGCTCAAAACGATCCTTGGTTGTTTTATGTTTTCGGGGGATGATATTGACAAAAAAGTCAGTGTTTTATCTGGTGGTGAGCGTACCAGACTTGCCATGGTAAAATTGTTGCTCGAACCCGTAAACTTACTCATCCTGGATGAACCCACCAATCACCTGGATATCCGCTCCAAAGACGTACTCAAAGAAGCACTATTGTCATTCGATGGTACCCTGATACTGGTATCTCACGACAGAGATTTCCTACAAGGGCTGTCAGAAAAGGTATTCGAATTTAAAGACAAGCGGGTCATCGAGCATTTCGAGACCAT
>JBATLS010000019.1:0-2020 GCA_049289435.1 Saprospiraceae bacterium
CCCATAAAGTTGAGTTTTTTATGTGTCTGATCTCCTACACCGGGTATTTTACCTACAGGTAGTGGCGCGAGAAATCCTTTCTCTGTACCATTGGGGATGTGTTTGGTACCATTGGGTTTGGCTTCTCCGGTGCCTACTTTGGATACGGTTTTATTGACTGATAGACCGAATGAGATGGGCAGACCTGACTCTTTGATGACCTTTTGCCGCAACTCTGACGACCACTTGAAACAGCCAAAATGTTTGTCCATACCCGTGAGATCGAGATAAAACTCATCAATGGATGCCTTCTCATAAACGGGGGCATCTTCGGCTATGATGTCGGTGACGATACCAGAATATTTGGAATAGCTGTCCATGTCACCTTTGATGATGGTGGCTTGCGGACAGAGCCGGAGCGCCATTTTCATCGGCATGGCGGAGTGGACGCCAAATCGGCGTGCCTCATAGCTGCATGAGGCGACGACGCCACGATTCGACGTACCTCCTATAAGCAGGGGCTTACCGAGCAGGCTGCTGTTTTTGAGACACTCGACCGATACGAAGAAGGAGTCGAGATCTAGATGGAGGATGGCGCGGTCGTACATGATTTAAATGATTTGCGGAGTTGCCGATTTGTGAAATTATCCGACACAAATAAAATGACGCAATAAACGTCAAATTATCGTCGCAATATACGACAATGTAAAATATAAATGTATATTTGCACTTAAATATTATTTTTGATAAAACATAAAAATTAGCCAAAATGGCTGAATTACTAAAGTATATTTATAATAAATCTTTTTTTGATACCTACTCCTATGCTCTCTCGGAAGTGATACCCGCATTTGATAAAAGTACGTTTGTACTTTCATTTAGCACGGTACACTGGGATTCTCTGGAGCTAAAGCAAAGGATGGCATTTCTGGCTCATACCACCGCTAAAATCCTACCTGAAGAATATGATGAAAAAGTCAAAACAATACTCCGGCTAATAGAAGCATTACGAAAACGTGGTGTTCGCGATCAGAATCTTGAATATATCTTTCTGGCAGATATCATTACCGAATATGGTTTAGATGAGCTGAAAACATCTTTGTTTGCGATAGAGCATATAACACAGTTTGTTAGTTTTGAATTTGCGGGAAGGGCCTTTTTCATAAGATATCCCAAAGAAATGATACGACAAATGTTGCGTTGGGCCGATTATGAGAACGAGAATGTGCGCCGCTACGCTTCAGAAGGCTGCAGACCGAGACTGCCTTGGGGCACACAACTCAAAATGCTGATAGAAGATCCACTGCCCATCATACCAGTATTGGAAAAGTTGATCGATGACCCTTCTCTTTATGTGAGGAAGAGTGTGGCCAATAATATCAATGATATTTCTAAAGACCATCCTGGTTTGGTCATAAACCTTATTAAAAAATGGAAAGGCACATCAGTAAACACAGACTGGATTCTAAGACATGGGGCGAGAACCTTGCTAAAAAATGGAAATGCAGAAGTTTTGTCCCTGTTTGGTAATCATCAGCATATCCAATTTGAACTGAATGATTTTTCAATAAGCAAAAATATTTTGCGAATCGGTGATGATTTTACGTTCCGTTTTACGCTAAGAAATGCAGATAATCATACTGCTGCATTTCGTGTGGAATATATCATTCTATACATGAAAGCCAACGGACAGCATTCCCGAAAGATATTTAAAATGTCAGATAAATCCCTGATAGAAAATGAAAAAGTGACGTTTAGTAAGCGGCATTTTTTTGCAGATCTGACTACCAGAAAGCACTACCCGGGACCTCATCGGATTGCCATTGTTATTAATGGTCAGGAAGAGTGCTCCATTGATTTCAATCTTTTTGATAATCTCCCCATCTAACGATTCCATCAATTCAACAAATTCGCAACTCAAACCACTCAAGAATAAATCCATGATAGGCCAAAACATCAAATACCTCCGCAACAAACACAAACTATCTCAACAGGAACTCTCCGAAAAACTCAATGTACCACGATCGTCTCTCAGTGACTA
>JBATLS010000020.1:0-3721 GCA_049289435.1 Saprospiraceae bacterium
AGGATGGCATACATCACGCCTTCTGGAAGTCCGCCCCACAATCTGATGACCACCACCAAGAGCCCAATTATTGCACCATATACCCACACTCCCATTGATGTGATCGGTGATGCCACCATATCTGTTGCCATAAAGATCGCGCCCAACATCAGTCCTCCAGAAAACAGCATAAATAATGGTGACGGGTAGGAAGAAGCATTCACCAGATGCATAATGCCGCTCAGCAAAAAGACAGACAGCAAAATGGACACTGGTATTCGCCAGTTTAACATATTTCTCCATGCCAGATATATACCCCCAATAAGGAGTATGACTGCACTAATCTCCCCTGTAGAACCACTACAATAACCCATAGCCAAATCATAAGCTGAAGTCTGTACATGATCAAACTTGAATGCTGACAATGGGGTAGCCCCGGTCACTCCATCCACTTGTGGCGTCATAAATGGTATGGTCAAAATGGAAGACGAAATGGCCGTAAATCTATCAGGGTTAAAGACTGGATACCAGGTAGTAATAGCTACAGGAAATGCTGCCTGCAATACCGCTCTGCCCACCAATGCCGGATTAAAAACATTATATCCCAATCCACCAAAGATAAACTTGCCCATCCCAATAGCAATCACACCGCCCAAAAATGTCATCCAAATCGGAAAATTGGGAGGTAAAGTCATACCTAACAATAGTCCAGTGATGACCGCAGAATAATCAGTGATGGTTGACTCCTTCTTAGACAAATTACAGAGCACATGTTCCGTCAAAACAGCTGAAAGAGTGGCAGTAACAAGTACTAACAATGCATTGAGTCCAAAAGCATATACAGAATATGCGGCAGCAGGTATCAATGCATACAAAACATGCTTCATGATAGTATCTACACTCAGACCTTTCACCAAATGTGGAGACGTACTGATATTTAGCGTTACTTTAGGCATGATTGGTATTCTGTTTTAAGGCTTTCCTGCGTCGATATCTTGACTTGGACAATCTGAAGTACTGAACCAATGGAATGTGAGAAGGACAGACATATGAACAAGATCCGCACTCAAAGCAATCCATCAAATGAAAATCTTCTACCATAGTGTCATATGATTCAAATTTAGCAAGAATGCCGAGTTTTGAAGGATTCAAAGAAATCGGACATGCGTCCACACATGCTCCACATTTGATACAAGGATATACTTTGTCAGGGTGTTGGACATCTTTATTCCCAAATACCAAGATACCTGACGTGCCTTTGGTGATAGATATATCCAAATCCGAGACTGCCACACCCATCATAGGACCACCCATATATACCTCACTGATATCATCATAAATCCCCACATAGTCCAAAACATATCGTAGTGGAGTACCTATGGGTATGAGGTAATTTCCTTTTTTCTTGACGGCTGGCCCTGCTATGGTGATGACCCTTTCCTGAATCCCTCTGCCATGAGGTAGCAATCTACCTATCTCTGCGGTCGTAGCAATATTTACCGTTACTACATTCACTTCTATCGGCAAGCCGCCTGAGGGTACTTCCTGACCAAGGATCGAGGTAATGAGCATTTTTTCGGAGCCTTGAGGGTATTTGACTGGCACTACTTTGACAGAAATGGGTAAATCTGTAGGTTTCAGTTTTTCCAAATGATCGGCTGCATCTTGCTTATTGGCTTCTATCCCAATGATAGTTTTTTTAGCTCCTGTAGCCTTCATGAGATATCTGATGCCCATGAAGATATCTTCTGCCTGCTCCAGCATGACTCTGTGATCTGTGGTGAGATAAGGTTCACATTCGATACCATTCAACATGAGTACCTCACATTGTTTTCCTTCCGGTACTTTCAGTTTGACATGAGTCGGAAAAGCGGCACCTCCCAGACCCACGATACCACAATCCTGAATAGCCTGTAATATTTCTTCGGCGGTAGCTGTTTTCAAATCAGTGGATCTACCCTCAGCCACTTCCTGACTAGAAGAAGGAAAAGCTTCCAGATATATACCTTGTGCTTTCGTACCTGAGATGGTGGGAACCATAGATATTTTTCTGACTATACCAGAAACTGGGGCATGGATAGGAACTGAAACGTAAGATGCTGCTTTTGCCAATACCTGACCTCTGGCAACTTCCTGACCTTCTCTGACTATGATCTCCGCAGGCGCACCTAAATGTTGTGTCATCGGAATGATCAATACTGGAGCAAACGGAAATTGCCTGATGGCCAAACCCTTGGTATCATCCTTATTTTCTGGAGGATGAATCCCATTTTTAAAGGTATTATTATATAACTGAAAGATACTCATTGCTCCGACTAATTAAACTTTTCTCCTCTGGCAATCCACTTATCCATATCCTTTGCAGTGGTGTCTGACGGTAGTCCTGGATGAATGACTCCAGCTGTACATTTCTCCGCTGCTTTGACCAAATCCTGATAAGATCCGCCAAAAGCATTTTGGATGAATGCCTTTTTATTATTGTTGTACGCAAATACTTTATCATTTATTTTAATGCACTCATCGCACGATGTACAATTTTCTGTCTCTAACCAGGGAGCCTGATACTGCCCGTTTGTTTTATTATCCATTTGTGGCTCTTCACTCTTTGCAGGAGCGTCATGTGTTGCTAAATCCACTAAACCCGAACCATCATCGCCCGCCAGCTGCATCAGGCCTTTGGCAATCCTTCCTACTACTTCAGCACGAATTTTTTTCTCTACATCAACCACTTCAGTCTCCTCTTTTTTATATCCGGACAAATCTCTAAGCATGATCCAAAAATTCCTTCTTTCTTCACATGAGAGTACTATAGGATTGGCTACCAAGACTCGGGTCAGATTTTGTTTCTTATCCACCGTCCATATGTATGGGAAGAGCCCTTCTCTATTTTCCACACTCATTTCCAGAAACTCTGAAAGAACCACCATATTATCATTCCATGCATCACGGGGTACTTTTCTGAAGTGCTTTCTAAATCTGGCTTCTGTGAGTGCAAAATCAGCAAAAGTCATCGCTACTTCCATTGTTTTTACTTGACCATACTCTGTGTACTTAAGTTGATAAGTAGGCCATAGTTGATCCATCGCTGGATTACCGCTCAAGTCGAGACAATCTTCTACCCTCAACCCTTTTTCCGGATTGTACTGAAATATCGGATATGCTCTGGACTCGACCACAAGTTTTGCCTGATGTGCTCCCAGATCGTCAGCCACACCATGCTCGGGTTGGCATGTGGTGTACATATTAAATATTGCAGGTCGCTTTGCCATCAGTCCGTCGATAAATCCTTCTATCATTTGGCTGGTATTTGCCAAAGTACTCTGAAGAACAAACGTATTTCTATGAGCCATGGCTATCAAGCCTATTTCTTTTCTGGGTTCTGTTTTTCCTTTCTTAACCTTACCATATTGCGCCATGTCCGACACTTGACCTATAAAACCAGAAGTACAAGCCTGACCGCCTGTATTGGAATATACCTGTGTGTCAACCACAACAACTTTGATCGGCATACCTGACGCCATCATTCTGGATAAATTCTGAAAACCAATGTCATACATGGCCCCATCACCGCCCAAAGCTACTACAGGTGGACATAGCAGCCATTCTTCTTCACTAAATTGTTCCCAATTGAAGTAAGTAAAAAATGAATCATCGGTTGCAGGAGCATAAGTACCGTTCAATACCAATTCTGCCTTTCTGATGGCTCTAAACCCTTCTGCCATTTTGGACATATGACCTTCAA
>JBATLS010000021.1:0-9604 GCA_049289435.1 Saprospiraceae bacterium
CTCTGGTGGGCACCATGACGATACATTTGATACCATCATCTCTTTTGCTATGGATCTTGCTGTGCAATATATGCAGGATAGGTATCGCAAACGCCGCAGTCTTGCCCGTGCCCGTCTGCGCAATAGCCAACAAATCCTCCCCTCTCAATATATTGGGGATACACTTGTACTGAATATCCGTCGGCTTCTTAAACCCCAGGTGTTCCAGATTTTCTTTGATTTCATCTACGAAGTGGTATTGTGAAAAACGCATAACTCAGGTCTAATTTGGGTCAAAGGTAGCACAATTCCTGCAAACTGTTTAAATCATGAAATTGACATATAAATATTCTGTGGAAATGTCCCGATGAACGTAATCATTTACTTTTCGTTGAAAGAATAGGCAATTTGGTAGTGAATTTTTGGAGGAACAATACTTGCCTGTGGATATATATAGTCAAAAGGAATTAAATTGCGAAAAATATTGGGTGTATCCCAAAATTTCACTTTTTTGCAATTTAATTTACTTTAAGTATAGAATGTATTCATCAATCTACCATCATCGCTACAGTATCTAATGTCTGTTGCTTCATGTTTTCAGGCAATGTCCGATATTCGTATTGTTGATTTCTCAATTGTGGTTTGTACCCTGCCTCCTGGATGGCTTTTTGGATACCATCGGCAGTAAACCTAAAGGCAGCACCAGCAGCAGAGACTACATTTTCTTCTATCATGATACTCCCGAAGTCATTGGCACCACTATGCAAACATATCTGTGCTACTTTTTTGCCCACAGTAAGCCAAGATGCCTGGATATTGATGATATTGGGAAGCATGATTCTACTCATAGCGATCATCCTTATGTATTCGTCTCCAGTACACTGATTGCGGGCTCTTTTGATCTTTCGGAGGATGGTATCTTCGTCCATAAAGGGCCACGGAATGAACGCCAGAAATCCCTTAGCATCTTTTGGTTTTTCGCTCTGAACTTGCCTTAATGCTATGAAATGCTGCATTCTCTCCATGTTGGTTTCGATGTGACCAAACATCATCGTGGCTGATGTGGTGATATCAAGTTGATGTGCCGCTCGCATGACGTCCAGCCACTCCTGTCCGCCGCATTTGCCTTTAGATATCAATCTCCTCACCCTATCATCCAAAATTTCAGCACCCGCTCCAGGAAGTGAGTCCAAGCCTGATTCCTTTAGTGCACGCAATACCTCCATGTGGGTAGATTGCTCCAACTTGGTAATGTGGGCTATTTCCGGGGGGCCAAGCGCATGCAATTTCAGATCTGGATACAAACATTTCAATTCCTTAAACAAGGAAACATAATAATCCAAGCCGAGATCCGGATGGTGACCTCCTTGGAGCAGGAGCTGGTCGCCACCCAAAGCAAAAGTCTCCTCTATTTTTTGTTTATACTCCTCGATGGTCGTAATATAAGACTCCTCGTGTCCCGGTCGTCGGTAGAAATTGCAAAACTTGCAGTTGGCAATGCATACGTTGGTGGTATTGGAGTTGCGGTCGATGATCCAGGTCACGATATCATTGGGTACATGTATTTGTCTCATCGCATTACCCACATACATCAACTCTGCAGTAGGGGCATTTTCGAAAAGGAATAGCCCTTCCTCAGCAGTAAGGAAGTCAAGTTGAGTGGCTCTGTGCAGTAAATCTGAAATTTGATACCCCATTTGACATTGATTTTTTTTGAATCACTTCATTATCCAACAAAGATAGAGATACTTAGTTGAAAATAATGGTAGGTTACGTTGATTAGATAAATAATCTGAAGGAATGATCAAAATCCCGATTGCTTTCTAAAAACTTCTAAGCCGCATAGATCGCAATGGTTTTACCACTACGAAGGGCACTAATATCACACAGAGATCACCAATTTATAGTCAAAAGAAATTAAATTGTGAAAAAATTTAAATTTGAGTCCACTCCAAAAAGGCAAAAATAAAGAAATGCCACAAAGTCTCTAAGTCTCACAAAGAACTGAATATCAAATATTTACAATTCGTTATTCTTTTGTGACTCTTAGTGTTTTTGCGCCTAAGTGCCAAAAATAAACATTTCGGAATAGTCTCAAATTTTATACGTTCAAAAGTAAACGATTAAAATCTAAAATTTTTGCAATTTAATTTACTTTAAGTTTATTATAAACTCTTTATACCTAATGCTGGGAGATGTTTTACTTTATGATAAGTCAATGCTGCTTTGATGCATTCTCTCAATTCCATCATCGGAATTTCCTCTTCCCCATCAAATATGATCGCCCGATTGCCTTCGTACTGGAATGTGTCGCCAAATACCTTTCTAAAAGTTTCCACCAAGCGACTGGTACATTTGAAATACATAGCATACTGGTCAGGGGTTTTTACCTTCCAATCCATCCTCACAGTACTGCCACATTTGGTAATAAAACTTGGTTCTCCCCATTTTAAGGTCATCTCCATTTCGTCGATACCTTCAATTTCTTTTGCCGTCGAGATAACAAGCTCTTTTAAAAATAACATTTTGCCTCTTACCCGAGCAGGATAATTATCAAAAATATCGTTGAAGCTCGAGTTGGTTTTTAGATTCAAATCACCCATTAATTTTGTTATTACAGATATATTTTACTTTTATTTTTTTTACAGCATCAACTCTTTGCCAAAATGTTAATAAAGATAAGATGTATTTTGACAAACGCGAGCATCAGAAGCGGCAAAAGGAGACCTGATACTTATGATGAATCAGATGCAAGATAATAAAATATTTTCGATTTGGTCAACGACCCACTAAGTGATATTGTTCAAAATAGCTGTCAAAAAGCTGATACAAAGAACGGGAGAACTATAAAAGCCACTTAACTTTTGATTGTCGTATGGTTTTGTAGAATACGCATTGCAAACCTGACCGGCTTTGACGGATTATTAGTTTATGACATCGCTGTTACAAACTACGATGATCGGGGGCACAAGTGGCAAACTTGCACCAACAGGGGTTAGATTATTTCGTACCTAAGGCACGATGTTTCTGTTTTTTAACTGATTGTGCTACCAATATTTTGTCCCAAAAGGGACAATTTTACTTGTTTTGTACTAAAGACTAGGTTTGGATATAAATACTGACATTTGTTTTACTTCATTCTGTAGGTGGTTGGCAGGCTTCTAAAAAATTTGATCATTAGTGATGAATCTTGACTTAAGTCCCTGACTTAATATTGGTAGAAATGTAAATTCGAAAGAGCATTTTCTATGCCTTTAGGTACAGCATATTACATCACGGATTTCCATATATACCGGTCATCATATACGATATGGAACTTTTTCATAAGATGTATCAATTCACCCTGAAATGTGACCAATTAATGATGATGTTCTTGATCATATATTTAATTGATCACATTTTGAATATCCGACTTTGAATATGAAAAAGCAGCTTTTGAATCTTTTAACCTTCAATACATACGATTCACTGAGTCAACAAATCATTCACAAAAAAAAAGGGTACACATCCTTAGACTGTACCCACTCATAAAATTTTTAAAAAGTAATTGCTATTTCAATTAAGCATATACTGATTCTTTTTTGAAATGCTTGACAAGCAAATAGTAAAATATTGCCCTATATTTTGTTTTGTTGGATGAGCCTAGTGTATCTATTGCCGCTTGTATTCCTTTATCCAACGCCGGGCCATCAGCCAGACCGAGCTTCTTTATCAGAAAGTTAGTCTTGAGTCTATCCAACTCAGCCTGATCTGAAGAAGATACTTTGGATGCATCTGGTAGGTAGATCACAGGACCGCAACCCTTGGTCACTTTTCTGAATAATTCAGCATCAAAGGATATTTTAAGTTCTTTCATTTCGCTTTCATACAAAGCGACAGTTTCATCAAATTTGCTCATAATGTTATTTTTTATTTAATTAATTAAGAATGTAAACGGATGTTATCATCATTGTGACTACATGCCTTCTATAAAGTCACTTTTTATAAACATTTTAATGTCCCAAAATATTGTCCAAATCAGAATATATATTTGTTACATAAAATTTGGTATAATCATGTATTGCTATAGCTCACCAAAATAAAAAAATTGATATTTTCTGAAAAAAACATACATTTAGACCGAAACTATCGCCTTTATATGCGGATCTGGGTGATAATCCAATAAAGTGAAGTCCTCATATTTGAAATCAAATATCGATTTGACACTTGGGTTGATCACCAACCGGGGCAACTGCTTTGGCGTACGGCTCAGCTGGAGTTCTGCTTGCTCAATATGGTTGTTGTACAGGTGGACATCACCAAAAGTATGGATAAAATCGCCAGCTTCGAGATCACAAACCTGGGCTAACATCATCGTAAATAATGCATAGGAAGCTATATTGAATGGTACTCCCAAAAATGTATCCGCAGATCTTTGGTACAACTGACATGATAACTTACCATCAGACACATAAAACTGGAATAAACAGTGACACGGAGTCAGTGCCATATCCTTTAATTCGCCCACATTCCAAGCATTGACTATCATCCTTCGGGAATCAGGATTTGATTTGATTGTATTTATGAGGACTGAGATCTGATCAACAAAAGATCCATCAGGACAAGCCCAATTTCGCCACTGCTTGCCATAAACCGGTCCCAAATCTCCATTTTCGTCTGCCCATTCGTTCCATATTCGGACTCCGTGGTCATGGAGATATTTGATGTTGGTATCCCCATTCAGAAACCAAAGTAACTCATATATGATCGACTTGAGATGCAGTTTTTTGGTCGTAACTATTGGAAATCCTTCCCTCAAATCAAATCTCATCTGATAGCCAAATACACTGATGGTTCCCGTCCCTGTTCTATCGGTTTTTTGAGTTCCGTTATCCAATATATGTCGCATCAAATCGTGATACTGGCGCATGTGATCATCATTTTGTAAGACAAAGATATGTATAATAATGATTATATAAAAATCAGGTAGAAATTCCATATGATTATTCATAAAAATCTAACACTTCCTTAAATATTCAACGTCCAACTGCACAAATGAACACTAAAGTACATAGAGTGGTACGGTTCATAATCCCACCATCCATATTTTTTTTTACAACATTAATGTGTATTTTTGCCATTATAAACCTTCAGCAGAAATATAATAGCCATGCCACTCGACAAAAAAGATATAGCCAGGAGAATTGCCAAAGAAGTAAAGGATGGATATTATGTAAATTTGGGCATAGGCATTCCTACTTTAGTAGCCAACTATGTCCCTGCTGGATTGAATGTCGAGTTCCAAAGTGAAAACGGGGTACTTGGTATGGGCCCTTTCCCCTATGCGGGAGAGGAAGATGCAGACATCATCAATGCTGGAAAGCAGACCATCACTACCCTACCAGGTGCCAGTTTTTTTGACTCATCCATGAGCTTCAGTATGATCCGTGGTCAACATGTCGATCTGACCATATTGGGTGCTATGGAAGTTTCGCAAGATGGAGATATTGCCAACTGGAAGATACCCGGCAAGATGGTCAAAGGCATGGGCGGAGCCATGGATCTGGTAGCCTCGGCCCAAAACATCATCGTAGCCATGTTTCATGTCAATAAATCTGGAGAATCTAAACTACTGAAGAAATGTACCCTACCGCTGACAGGCGTCAAGTGCGTAAAAAAAATAGTGACCGAACTAGCAGTCATCGAAGTGACCGATCATGGTTTTAAACTCTTAGAGCGCGCTCCGGGAGTCAGCATAGACTACATAAAATCAGTCACTGAGGGTCATCTGATCGTAGAAGGAGAGATCCCTGAAATGAATTTTGAATAATGATACCTACTACGTACACACACTGCCAACCATTGGCAAATAATATCAATTAGTAAACTTCCAATGTCTATGATACATCTGAAATATGCAGGGCTGATTTTGTTACTAATTTTTGCTACATCGTCGGATGAATTCGGTACAGAAATAGGTGGTAAAATAGATACTTTCAATGGAGTACACGTATATTTCAATGGCAAAGATATTGCCAATGTCGTAGGTCGCAATGTGACTGATGATGGATATAATCTTGGGCTCAAATATCAATGTGTGGAGTTCGTAAAAAGATATTACTTGCAAGCATTAGGGCACAAAATGCCCCATGCTTTCGGTCACGCCAAAGACTTTTTTGACAAATCCCTACCCGATAGTGCATTCAATACAAAAAGGGGGTTGATGCAATACCGCAATGCCAGAGAATACCAACCCCAAGTAAATGATTTGTTGGTCTATGACAGTGATGGGAGCAACCGCTTCGGACATGTAGCCATAGTCTCAGCAGTCACCGATGATGATGTGGAACTCGTACAACAAAATATGGGCTTAAAAACCAGAATTCGCTTACCTTTGGTTCATTTTTATCATTATTGGACAGTCGCCGATTACCATATTTTAGGATGGCTTAGAAAAGAATAACCGATCAAAAATCTAGTGGCATCTGATTAAAATTGCCGGAAGTCATTAGCAAAATGTTATATGCCTTATATTTGTCATCGACTAAAAGATCGTGCAATTCATGCCGATCGGTGATGACCTGAAGATTTGGGTGACCAAGACACTTTTTTATATATCCTGCATCCAAATCCGGCATATTTTTCATCTTTAATGTGTGATTATTGTAAAAAACGATCGCTTCGTCTGCGGCTGTGAGTGCACCATCATACCATGGCAAAAATGAAGCATTGAGACTCGAAAAAGTGTGTAATTCAAAAACGGCGACCATCTTTTTGTCATCAAACCATGCTTTGAATGCATCCGTAGTGGCTTTGACCTTGCTCGGGGCGTGCGCAAAATCAAGATACACCGACCTGCTTTCATTTCTGCTGATGAGTTGCAATCTCTTATTAGCTCCTTTGAAATCTGAGATTGCACTAAAAAAATCTTCAAAACCAATGCCTAACTCCTGACAAATCAATCTGGCCGCATTCATATTCTGCAGGTTGTGCACACCGACCACAGAGATGGGATACTCCTTACCGTCAAAAGTTACATTTTTGGTTGCCGTGAGTGCCAAAGCCTCATATGGGACAACATGTTTTTGATCGGACGACAAGACAATTTCTGAAAGGTCATCATCCTTTGCATAATAAAACAATTTGCCTCCAGAAGTTATGGTTTCAATAAATATTCTGAATTGCTCTTTGTAGATATCAAATGTCGGAAACACATTGATGTGATCCCATGAAACTCCGGTAATGACTGCGAGGTGTGGCTTGTAGTGATGTATTTTGGGAATTCTATCGATGGCACTACTCAAATATTCATCCCCTTCTATGATGATCAATGGCGCATCTGTAAGCTTCACCATACGATCAAATCCATCCAACTGGGCACCGACTAAATAATCAAACGGAAGACCCATGTTCTGAAGTACATGCAAAACCATGGCTGTGGTAGTAGTCTTGCCATGACTGCCTGCTATAACGACCCGTTTTTTCTCTTTAGATTGTTCATATATAAACTCAGGGTAAGACATGACCGTTACTCCCAACTCTTGTGCATGGAGTAGCTCTGGATTATCTGCCTTAGCATGCATGCCAAGTATCACCAAATCCAAAGAAGGGGTAATCTTTTCAGGAAACCATCCGAAGTGCGGAGGACAGATATTTGCATTTTTCAATCTGGTAAGTGATGGCTCATAAATCTCATCATCTGATCCCGACACTATATGACCCTGCGCTTTCAAATCAAGTGCAATATTGTGCATGGCAGCGCCACCTATGGCAATCAGATGTATATTCATGTTATGCGTTCTAAAACTATTTTAAAAAACTGGCTCAAAATTAGCAGTACAGAACATATTTGGCAAATAAATGTTAAAATATAGCCAATTTCAGCGCATTTATCTATATTTATTAGAAGCATTTATCTAATTAATAATAAATTTGTATCCAAAACGTTAAACATTATATTAAATAGTTAAACCATGAACGTCAAATATTCCAAAAAGCTATCCATATTCGCAGCCCTTCTTTTTATAGTAGTGGCCTTTAGTTCATGCAACAGAGGGTATGGCTGCCCATACGAGTTGAAAACTACTGCAAAAATCATTACCCCCTTCCTAAGATAAAATACGCTATGATTTCGTGGAATATTATTGATTCTCCTGATTCATTGGAGAAGGCTGTACAGTTATCAGCTGATAAAGACATCGTTATATTGAAGCACAGCACCACCTGTTCTATCAGTCATATGGCCAAAATGAGACTCGAAGATCAATGGGACTTTGCTGATAACATCATACCTTTTTATTTGGATCTGAAAGCGTACAGAAATGTTTCTGATCAAATCACTAACCAATTCTCTGTACATCATGAATCTCCTCAGATATTGTTAATCAGAAACGGTGCTTGTATCTATGATGCTTCGCATTTGGATATATCCGTGTCCGAATTGAGAGAAACGCTTGCTTGGCATGCATGATCAAAAATCTATCAGATTGTCCTCTGATGGATCACATACATTATTTTCAGACACATTTGGGGTTACTTACCATTCTTTTCATGGAGCCATCACAGAAAGTACCGTAGTGTTTATCGATGCCGGGCTACATTACTTTGCCCATCGTGCAAAGAAAAATATTTCTGTTTTTGAGATGGGGTTTGGGACTGGTTTGAATGCATTGTTGGCCGCAATATGGGCAGATAAAGAAAACATAGAGGTAGCATATCATACCGTAGAATCCAATCCTATATCTACAGAACTGGCCGAAAAATTAAACTATCCACAACATCTAGGCCATCATGAACTCTTCAAAAGTCTTCATAGTGCTCATTGGGATTTAGAAATAGAGCTATCGCCAAAATTTACATTCAAAAAATATCATTGTCGTTTGGAGGATTTGCCATTTGCTCAAAAGTATGACGTGATATTTTACGATGCTTTCTCGCCAGGTGAACAACCCTCACTATGGGAAACGGAGATTTTGAAAACTATGTTTGATATACTACTACCTGGGGGAATCTTAGTAACTTATTGTGCCAAAGGTCAATTTAAGCGCACTCTAAGGGGTCTAGGATTTGAAGTGCAATCATTGGCAGGACCACCGGGCAAAAGAGAAATAACCAGAGCAATAAAGGTAAATGAGCATTTCTAATTTATTTTGAAAATCCAGGACATTAGACCCCTCACAGTTTGAACCTATAAAAAATACTCATGATTCAAAGGCTTCAGGCTTCAGGCTTCAGTCAATGAACAATGAGTACATATATTTTCCCGATAGTTATCCTTTAGATTTGCATCCTTCGAATGCAATATATTATACTCTTGCAATCAGAAATTGCAAGGCCATTATTTGCCAATTCTACAGAACTTGAGTGTGAAGTGCTGAAATCTGAATAATTGCCATGGTTGTAGAAAAGAGTCACACTAATTAAGTATAGAGTCCCCAATACTTATTTTTCATAGGTTTTATAATCGAATAAGAAATGATGAAATGAGCATGAGCAGTAAACACACAATCCGTGATGATTATTTTTACATGCGAAACGTAAGTTCGATAACACCAAAGTTGGAGATATGTTATCAATTCCACCAGCCTGCTGCGAAGCTGGCAGGTCTGACCATTAAAATAAAAATAAAAAATCTACAGATGAAATG
>JBATLS010000022.1:0-9466 GCA_049289435.1 Saprospiraceae bacterium
TCACAATAGGCTGGCCAACTATGGACTAGAAGCTGGGATGGGATGGGGAGAGGCAGAAATTATTTGAACCCCAAATGTGTAATGACAAAGTGACTATAAAAAAAAATAAATGGTCATCCAGATGTGACTTTTTTGTTTTTTTGTGTCAATAATAATATTTTAAAGTAACCTATGAATTATATCATCTTTGATCTGGAAGCTTCGTGTTGGTTGGGGCGACCCCCAAAAGGCATCAATGAGATCATAGAGATTGGAGCTGTAAAAATAAATGACTACGGAGAAGTAGAATCTACGTTTATGAAATTCGTGAAGCCTACCATCAATCCCGTCTTGTCAGAATTTTGCAAAAAATTGACATCTATCTCTCAGTCTGATGTGGATAAATCACGCTCTTTTCCATTTATCATACAGGAGTTTATGGACTGGGTTAGGGTAGAGGAGGAGAGTTATACCTTGATATCATGGGGAAAATATGATCGTACGCAACTGTTTGATGATTGTAAGCTGCACCAGTTGGAGACTGACTGGCTCGATCACCATTTTAATCTCAAGCCTTCATACCGCGCATTAAAAAATCTCAAAGATGAGCCTGGTCTGAAAAAAGCCGTCAAAATGGAAGGCTACGAATTCACTGGCATTCACCACAGGGCCATATCCGATGCCGAAAATCTGGCCAAAATATTTATCAAATATTTCAAAGAATGGTCTATTGGCTAGTATGTATATTTAAATTAATGACTGCTGCGTCCTGACCACCAAAAGGTAGATATTTTACAGTCTTGCATCATTATTAAATTACAAACCTTACTTTTGCACCTTCAATCAATAAAATGAAGACAAAAACACTTCGCCAGGATAAGGTCAATGTGGTCACACTTGGCTGTTCAAAAAATCTGGTAGACTCTGAAAATATCATCACTCAGTTACGTGCCAATGATTATAGTGTTGCACATGATAGTAATGATGAAGCAAACATCGTCATCGTAAATACTTGCGGCTTTATAGACTTGGCTAAAGAAGAATCTATCAATACCATAGTCCAGTACGCCGATATCAAATCCAAAGGTGGGATAGATAAACTGTATGTAACTGGCTGCCTGTCTCAAAGGTACAAAGACGATCTGGAGAAAGAAATACCCGAAGTGGATGCATATTTTGGCACTCTTGAATTGCCTGGATTACTTGCCAAACTCAATGCTGATTACAAACACGATTTGATCGGCGAACGCAGTATCACTACTCCTCAGCACTTTGCTTATATGAAGATTTCTGAAGGTTGCAACAGGACATGTTCGTTTTGTGCCATCCCACTGATGCGGGGCAAACACGTCTCAAGATCAATAGAAGATCTCAAAAAAGAAGCGGCACATTTTGCATCTATAGGAGTAAAGGAGTTGATACTAATAGCTCAGGAATTGACGTACTACGGATTAGATTTGTATAAAAAGAGAGCCTTACCTGAGTTGCTGGATGCACTTTGCGAAATCGATGGGATCGAATGGATCAGATTGCATTATGCATATCCGAGCAAATTTCCAAGAGAGATATTTGATGTGATGGCCCGTCAGCCTAAGATTTGCAATTATTTGGATATACCATTGCAACACGCTTCTGATACCGTGCTCGAAAGAATGAAGCGGCAGACAACACAACAGGAGCAGAGAGATTTGATAGAGTATGCACGGATTGTTGTTCCTGATATTGCTATAAGGACTACCTTTTTAGTAGGATTTCCTGAAGAGAGTGATGAAGAGTTTGATGCCTTGTGCACATTTGTAGAAGATATGCAGTTTGATAGGGTCGGTGTATTTCAATACTCACATGAAGAAGATACATCTGGATACCTATTAGAAGATGATGTCCTTTCAGAGATCAAAACAGATAGAGCAAATCGCATCATGGAGATACAACAATCTATTTCTTTGGATCACAATGAAAAGAAAATTGGTCAGACACTAAAAGTACTTTTTGATAGAAAAGAAGGTGAGTATTTCATAGGCCGCACAGAATATGATTCACCTGAAGTAGATAACGAAGTATTGGTGCTTGCCAAAGATAATTTTGTGAGATTGGGTGATTTTGCTATGGTACAAATCACCGCAGCAGAAGATTATGACCTGTACGGGACAGTACTATTATAAATCTTTGGGCAACATTGTACTCTGCTCACCTTGATAACTTATTAGCAAAAGTATTTACACCAAACCTGTGCTTACTTTCATTCAATATACAAAACGAGACCTTTGAGGTAATGTCCCTCCGGGTGGTAAAGATTGATCGGATGATCTGGACCCTGACTCAATGACTTGATGAGTCTCACTTTTCTTTTGGATTCCAACCCAGCAGCGACGATGGTGTCATAAAACAATTGAGTTCCCACTACCTGAGAGCACGAAAATGTAAAAAGCAATCCGCCACTGACGACTTTTTTCATAGCTAAAGTATTCAATCTTTTGTATGCCTGGACGGCATTGTGTCTTTTGTGGTTACTCTTAGCAAAAGCGGGAGGATCTACTACCACAATATCAAAAGGGGTCAAATCAGGATCATTGAGGTATTGCATTACATTGGCACAGTGGCCAGTATGCAAGCCTGCTGTAGGATTCAATTTGATATTGTCTTCCAACAAGTCCATGGCTTTGTCAGATATATCTACAGAAACTACTTCGGCAGCATTTGCCATCAGAGCATACAATGAAAAACCTCCGGTATATGAAAAACAATTTAACACACGCTTATCTGCAGCATGCGACGCTAATAAAAATCTGTTGTCCCTTTGATCGAGAAAAAATCCGGTCTTTTGACCGGTGACCACATTGATTTTAAATTTTATGCCATTTTCTGTAATGATGGTTTCTGCGTCATTTCCTAGTAAAAAGGTATCTGCCATCTCGACTTGGTCATTTTCGGGCATCGTATCCTTGCATCTTACATAAATGGTAGTCAATTCTTCTCCAAAATTGGTGGATAAAGCATCAGCAATCCATTTGACATTTTTATATACCCCGGTAGTATGACATTGGATGACAGCAGTCTGATGATACATATCTATGATCAAACCTGGTATCCCATCACCCTCACCGTGGATCAACCGATATGCATCAGTATCTTCATTGGGCAAACCTATGGTTAGTCGGTAGTTTCGGGCATTGGCTATGATGCCATTCCAAAATACTTGATCGATGGGTGATTTTACAAAAGAGATCACTCTGACTGCAATGGATCCTCCACTTTGATAATATCCAGTGCCTAAGTATAGGTCATCTTTAGCATATACATCTACGAGGTCACCATCTGCCACACCTTTTGGTATATATTGTATAGCTCCAGAGAAGACCCAAGGATGATTTCTTAATAATGAACCCTCTTTATTGCTTTTTAGAATGATCTTTGGGAAATTCATGATTCGGACTATTTGATGCAATATTACAACTTATAAATACAATTAGATAAATAAAGAGATTATTACATATATAATTTTTTTTTAATTTTTTATTAAATAATGATACTACATATTATAACTAATTCTTATATTTGCCCCATCGAGGTAGCAAGACCCCAATTTATAGGATCTTTTTATTTTCGATGTCCCACACAAGACAGTAATCTTAAGGATAGTAAATAATACTTATTCGGTCAAGTATTAGATGTTATCAAAATTTTTTACCAGCTATAGTTTTGCTAAGTCGGGAATGCAACGCTGTATCTGTTTTTTTTAGGATTGTTCAAACTAAGGTCAAAAAAATGAAAAACAGTATGTATCACCCGTGCCGTACATTGGCGCTGCGTTACTATTTTAGTATAGTAGCACTTGTTATTTTTGGATTTACATCACAGATGCTCTCAGCACAATGTGTCGCATCTGATGGAGTCATCGATGGTTTTATATATCATGATACCAACAATGATGGAGTTCGAAATATTTCAGAAATAGGTATCCCCAATTTACTTGTATTGGCTCAAGATTCGTTAGGATCCGAAGTCGGTCGAGTGACTACTGAGCCTGATGGCACCTTCAAGATATCAGGACTTAAAAACGGATCCAAGATCAGATTGCTCTTTGGCTCTGTCGTTCCTTATACTGATGCCAAGATGGGCACAGACAATGGATCGTCCATCCAATTCGTCACTGTTCCTTCTTGCAATGTGAGTTATGGCTTAGTTTCCCAGAGTGAAACGTGCAATGCTTCTACAGAAATACTGACCACTTGTTTTGTACAAGGGGTGACGACTCTCAGACCCAATGAGCCTACTATAATAGGTCTTCCATATGGTTTCAATAGTCTTTCACCTGCTAGAAAACTGGCATCACATGGGGAGACTGGTTCCATATGGGGTTTGGCTTGGAAGAGCGAAACGAGCGAAATATTTTCATCTTCATTTGTCAAGCAGTATGCCGGACTAAAAGATGGTCATGATGCTATATTTAAGACATCTTATAATGGTAGTGCATTTGTGACCCAATTATTTGCCAAGTTATCATTGCTTGGGCAAGAGGTGGGTACCTTGACCACTACAGATATTGCTAATTGTGGATATGGCACTCAAGTTGGAAAGATAGGATTGGGAAGTATGGTGATTTCTCCTGATGGGAAATACCTTTACGTGATCAATATATATAATAATACATTGGTCAAGCTACCAACATCATCTCCTACTGCTGCCAATACGGAGTCTTATAATATCCCGGGTACTGGGCATCATGCCTTTGCCCTTAAGTATTATAAAGGAATGATATATGTAGGGGCTACTATACCCGGAGACAAAGCCTTAGTGTATGCTTTTGATCCGGTAAGTCATGATTTTGTGGATACAGGACTTATAATAAGCGCAGGGGCGCCATGGTCTGATACTCCAGTAGTAAATGGCTTGCCTTCACATTGGCTAACTGATATTGATTTTACTGATCAAGGTGATATGCTGATTGCTTTAGCAGATCGGATAGGACATACATATTGTAATACAACTACCAATCGACTGGATGAGCAAAAAGGGGACTTGATGATTGCCTGGAAGGATGGGGATGGTTGGGAACTAGAGGACAGAAGCATCAGCGGTGAGTTTTTTAGTGATGATTTTTGGGTGACGGACCCCGTGTATCATTCCGAGGTGACACTCGGAGGTATTTATGCGATGCCTGGTTTGGGGTCTGTGATTTCTACCGTATTTGATCCGGAAACCAACACTTATTCTGGGGGTCTGCATAGATATAATACTAGTACGGGTAAAAAAGAAGGGTCAAAGGAGTTATATACAAGCCAGACTGTCACTCTTTTTGGCAAAGCTTCAGGATTTGGCGAGGTCATCGGCACATGTGGTCTGCCTAAGATCGAAATCGGTAATAGGGTTTGGTTTGACACAAATAAAAACGGTCTCCAGGATGCCAATGAATTGGGTGCATCAGATATAAAATTAAATTTTTATGATAGCAAATGTATTAAAATTGGGTCAGTGACCACTACCAAATCAGGCAATTATACATTCAATGCTGACAATGTCACTGCAGGCATTTTGCCCGGACAAGATTATTACATTGGTTTGGATGAAGGATATTATAATGCTGTTACAAAAAATTATATCATTGGTGGTGTACCTTACATTTTGACATCACATGTAGCTGCATTTCCAAATCTGAATAGTGATCCAAATGGAAGTGTACTAGCTTGTGACAAAGGACTTATCAAATTAAATGTGGACGTCACACAACATGGGTTTGATATTGGATTAAGGTCACTGGATCCGTGTAGTATCAAAATCAGCAAAAAGGTTTTAAACACTAAAGCTGTAAAAATATCTGAAGAAATCTCCTTTGAGATCACCGTATTAAATCAAGGTGGTAGTAGTGTTTCAGCCATTGAAATCTCAGATCGACTACCAACGGGCTACCTTTTTTCTGCGATAGCTAATCCGGGGTGGACACTCACAGACGGCGTTTTGACCAAAACGATCAATAAATTAATCAGTTCTGGCGAGAAAGCTTCGGAAATATTAATACTTACTTTTGACAGTAAAGCGGCTGTGATACAATTTACCAATGAAGTTAGAATCAGCAAAATATCTGATGCTTTTGGCAATGTATTGACGGATATAAATACTTGCATCGTTGCACCTGAAGATGGAGTGGATAGTGATTTGCCCCAAGTCTGCGATTTAGCATTGGTGCATAGGCCTGACAGCCAACCCGTCTATACTCCAGATACAAAAGTGACATTTACCACTACGGTATGTAATCAAGGTACTATAGACGCAATGTCATACCAGATTGCCAACTACATCAATCCAGAGTTTGACTTTGATCCTTCAGACAATCTGGGATGGAGTATTCCTGATATCGAAGGTATCACTACTTATGATGAAGATAAGATACTCATCCCTGGTGCCTGTAAGGAATATCGAATCACCTTCACCATACTGGAAGACGTGACGGTGTCTGAGATAATTAATTATGCAGAAATTTCTCAAGGTGCTTGTTTTGAAACCCCAGACAACTTTGATTTTGATTCTACCCCAGATAAATTAAAAGGAAATGATGTAGGGGGCACTATCAATACTCCTACCGACAACATGACCAGTGACCATGGAGAGATCGACGAGGATGATCATGATCCGGCTGTCATAAAGTTGGAACAATTAGATTTATCTATAGTCAAAACTGCTTCCGGACGAAGATTTAATCCTGGAGATATAGTCACATACAATCTAAAAATTACTAATGAAGGCAAGATGCCTATATCAAGAGTAAGGTTGGTCGATTATTTGGCTGAGCATCTCGAATTGGTAGATCAGACTTGGCAATTAGAAAACGGATATGCCTACAAAGAAGTCATTTTTGATGGTAACTTGCAACCGAATGAAATATACAATGTCAACATAACATGTAGAATTAAACTATCTGCAGTACACCCACTTTTGATAAAAAATACGGCAGAAATTGTCAAGATGTATGATCAGTACAATAGAGATGTTTCTAGATTTGATACCGACTCTACACCGGACAATATTAGGAATAATGATACAAATGAAAACAATAAGGATCTAACAGAAGATGATATATCCAGTGTGACTGTGTACCTTATCTGTCCCATAGATTACGAAGTATGCTCAAGTTGCATACGAGGGACAACCCCTGATAATGGACAATTTAAGATTTTTTTAAAATTGGCTGCCTCTGCGGGAGAAGATTGGTATGTAGAGTCGTCAGAAGGCTTATTTGATCCCTCAAGTCCACTACCTCCGGGGGTACCTATTAAGTTAGCAGATGGCTATCCACTCGTGATAGATCCATTGTTGACTACTCCAGAGCATGTGTATTACGTACTTAATGCTATCCACATAGATAAGCATGGGTTTTCTGTGCGACTTCGAAATAAATTTGGAGACCTCGAGCAAATCACCGTAGCTGGAAATGTATGCACCTTCAATAATATCAATGTAAATGGCCCAAGATCTTTGTGTGTCGGTTCCATTGCCAAATACACAGCAACATCAACTGAACCAGGCATTTCATATGTATGGAGTGTAAATAATGATACAATATTGGGAGTAAACGGTCCTATACTTGATTTCGATTGGTCTGCATTCGTTCCTGGAGTTTATCAGGTACAAGTTTCTGCAGTCAGTGGATGCGTAGCACCGGCAATTATAACTGTTGCCTTGGGCGTGGCAGACAATAGTTCTATAGCATGTATAGGCGATTTCAATGTCTCTATGGATGGCAACTGCTCGATGGTCATCACCCCATCTATGATGGCTTCTGGAGCGCTCAATCCTTCATCACCATACACTGTCATGCTGACAGATGTTCATGGTAATGCCATCCCTAATGCTACGCTGACATCTGTACATGTGGGTACTAAAGTGATGGCTAAACTGATAGAAGGTTGCGGAGGCAATTCATGTTGGGCAACGATAACCGTAGAAGATAAAATGGCACCTACGTCTATCTGTAAGGACATTTCTTTACCTTGTTACAAGCTAAGTGAATATCAGGGACCTTTTGAAAGAGACAATTGTGGCGGACCAATAAATAATGTCATCGTGAGTGAAAAAATCACCACTTTGACTTGTGATCCTAGTTTTATCAAGTTAATTGACAGAATCTATCAAGCGACGGATAAGTATGGCAATAAGTCAGCCCTTTGTAGCATGATGATTTCGGTGGAAAGGCCAAATTTTGACTTGATCAAGTTTCCACCTAATTGGTTGATGGTCAAAGATTCAGCATTGTTTTGCAACAGGTATCAAGTGGACGCCAATGGACATCCATCTCCCAATACGACAGGTGTGCCTTTCATTGGATTGACATCACTTTATCCATCCATCGATGCTGTATGTAGTTTGCATACTTATTATACAGACAAAGATTTTGGATATATAGGATGTAAGCGCAAGATCGTCAGGACATGGTATGTATATGAGCAATGGTGTACCAATGGTAGGTTATTGCCATATGATCAAATGATCGAAATCACTGATACATTAGCTCCTGTGATACAATCAGTTCCCAATGTTACTGTTTCGACCTTGTCACATGGTATATGTGAGGGAAGCGTTTTAGTACCATTGCCTATAGTCACAGATTCGTGTAGCAATAGCATAAGGATAGATGTGACATACCCAGGTGGATTTATGAAGGATATGAAGTCTGCTACAAGAGTAAACCTACCTGTGGGCAATCATACGATCACTTATACTGCATATGATGGTTGTTTAAATTCCAGTCAGAGGTCCTTTACAGTCCTAGTGATAGACAAAACAGCCCCAACGATGATCTGTAAAGGTGAAGTCGTCGTAGGCCTTACCACACAGGGGCAGGCGTATTTATATCCACGACATGTGGATGATGGAAGTTTTGATCCATGTGGTATTGATAGCATGAAATTGGCCAAAATGGTCATAGGAGGAGTAATACCTGATTCATTGTTCCGGCCGTTTTTAGACTTTAGTTGTATTGATGTGGGACCATCTAAAATGATTGCACTCAGAGTTTGGGATATGTCTGGCAACAGCAATTCATGTATGGTCAATGTGACTGTACAAGACAAGCACAAACCCAAGATTACATGTCCCAGTAATATAACTATTGACTGCACTGAAGTGTCTTCGGGGATGAATCTCACTAAATATGGCACAGCGACAGGAAGTGATGCATGTGTAGTCACCACTACTGAATTGCCAGCAGTGTTTAATTTAAATTCTTGTAGGGTAGGTACGATAGTAAGAACATTTGTCGCTACAGACGGATCCAATAGGGATACTTGCAGACAGACCATTACAGTTCATATGGCTGATTTCTTTGATATACTTAAAGATGTGGACTTCCCATTGGATTATGAAGTGAAGGATAAATGTTCGAAGGACGATTTAATACCTGAAAACCTACCAGCTAAGTATGGATTTCCTGTCATCAGACAGTCTGATTGTGGGATGGCAGCTGCTACTTACAAAGATGAGGTATATACCATAG
>JBATLS010000023.1:0-3082 GCA_049289435.1 Saprospiraceae bacterium
TGACTACTTTTGTGATATGCCGCATAGCATCAATAATATACATGACAAATTTGTCAGAGAATCTTTTTCTGATCCTAACAGAGCTGTAGCTTTTTTTGAAAAATTTTTACCAGAAGAACTGCTTGTACACTTAGAGTTATCGACGCTAAAAGTCCTGCAAGAGTCTTATATGAATGAAGAACTTCAAGAACATTTTTCAGATTTGGTTTTTGAAGTTTCGTTGCTCAATGATATCGAAGTAAAAGCTGATTTGGTCTTGCTTTTTGAGCACAAATCATCACCAGATCGTCATGTATTGATTCAAGTAGGGCATTATATGTTTGCGCATTGGTATAGCTGTCTCTCACAAAAGAAAACTCTAAAAGTCATCATACCTGTGATTTATTACCAAGGGAAGCAGGAGTGGCAATTGGCAGACCTTTCTACATTGTTTAGGGACTATCCTGAGTACATAAAGGAGTTTGTACCCAAGCTCAGACATATATTTTTCGCTCTTAACACTATCAGCCAAAATAAGATAGAAACCATGCGTGATGCGATGATGGCTGCTGCAGTGGTCGCTCAAAAGTGGCGCTTTGATCCCGGCAAGTTGAAGGATGATTTTGAGAGGATATTCGGACTTTTCCCAATGGAAAGTCACAATTTGAACTTTTTGGAAATGATCATCGTTTATATTTTGAATGTTTCTAATGTTACTGAAAAAGTATTGGCAGAATCTATTACATCTATACCACCATCCATAAAAGAAAATATCATGACCACTTACGAGAGAATTACCCAAAGAAGTAAGAAAGAAGGAATAATCGAAGGTGAGCAAATCGGAATCCAAAAAGAAAAGATCAAAGTAGTTCTCAATTGTTTCGATCAAAATATAGCCATTGCTATGATAACAAATATCACAGGATTATCAGAAGATGAAGTGATAAAGATACTGAAAGAGCATGGAAAAGTGCAATAGAGATTAGGAAAGTATGCCCGCCCATAGGAAAAAGCCTTATCTCCCTTTGTAAATTCTCAAGTTATCAAATAAATAAAGTATCATTCCCGAACATAAATAGATTTTGAAAAAGTAGCCAAATTTTAGCTATACTTTTACAATTCTCTCCATCATGTCAATCACTAGAGGCCTAACATCTCGCTTTGAAAAGTGTAAGAAAATCAAAATAATTGGTTTTCTTACACATCCTTTTAGACATCTCCAAACTATAAAGGTTACCTACTCTAGATCAAATTTTTAACCTACACATGATAATTATTGGCATAAAGCCATACATATTCTGAGTATTTATTGTTTCTTTGTACCCTTAAAATACAAAATTCACTTTATGCTATTCAATGAAAAACACATATTTCCAACTTATTAACCAAACCTATTATTTCCCTCAGGAAGGTTTTGATCTGAATCAGGGTAATCTGACTTTCCACGGGATATCTCTCAAATACCTCATCGAAAAATACGGTACTCCATTCCGACTTACCTACTTACCACGGATAGGTGATCAGATAAAAAAAGCCAAAAATTTTTTCAATAAGGCCATGAAGGCCAATAACTATAAAGGAGAGTATCATTATTGTTATTGTACCAAATGTTGCCACTTTTCACATGTTATTGAAGAAGCGTTAGAACACAATGTGCATCTGGAAACTTCATCTTCTTTCGATATAGACATCGTCCGAATTCTAACCGATAAAGGAAAGATTAATAAAAAAACCATTCTTATCCAAAATGGTCACAAGACCGAAGACTATATGAATAAAATCATCGGTCTGATGGATGACGGTTATGAAAATGTTATTCCGGTATTGGACAGCAAACAAGAACTAGACCGTTTTTATGCAAAAACCAAACGAGATCTGACCGTAGGTATCAGAATGGCCATCAACGAAGAGCCCCAATCATCCTACTACACATCCAGATTGGGCATAAGAAGTGCAGAAATCCTTGAGTATTATAAAACTAAGATAGCCAAAAAGAAAAGAGTCAAGCTAAAAATGCTTCATTTCTTTGTGGACTCTGGTATCAAAGACAATTTATACTATTGGGGTGAATTTCGTAAAGCACTCAAGCTGTTTGCAGATCTTAAGAAAATCTGTCCTACTTTGGATTCCATCAATTTGGGAGGTGGCCTTCCTATCAGGAACAACCTTGGGTTTGATTATGATTATAAATATATGATCAATGAACTCATCTCCAATATCAAAGAAGTATGTGTCGAAGAAGGTATAGAAGAGCCTGATATTTATACAGAATTTGGGAAATACACTGTAGGAGAAAGCGGTGCCATCATATTTTCGGTGCTCGAGCAAAAACAACAAAACGATGCAGAGCTTTGGTATCTCATAGACAATAGTCTGATGAATACCATACCTGATGCCTGGTCTATTTTTGAAAAATTCATACTACTGCCAGTCAATAAATGGCAAAATGAATATTCAAGAGTCAGCATAGGAGGTATCAGTTGCGATCACTCTGATTATTACAATTCTGAGGATCTCAACCAGGAGATCTATTTGCCTACTTATGATTCGGAAAAGGAAGAACCGCTTTACCTTGGTTTTTTTCATACTGGAGCATATCAGGATGCCATCAGCGGATATGGCGGTATCAAGCACTGCCTGATACCTTCGCCAAAACAAGTGATCATAGATCGGGATGATAAAGGCAATATCGTAGATAGGCTCTATCGCGACGAACAGACTGTCGAACAAATGCTTAGGATACTTGGGTATGAAAGATAATTCGATATAGTATGAGGGGCACAAGTTGCATTTATCAGGCCCGCCTGTTTGGGCAGGCTCGCCTGTACGGGACTGACTTAACTAACCTGAGGTCGGTTAGAAGCTTGCATCAGCAGAGGAAGGATGACGCAGGATGAATTGGCTAAACTCCTCAGAACTTCTACTTCTGTAGTAGGTAAATATGAAAGAGATGAAATGACTTATAGCATTGATGTAGCTAAAAATATCTCTATCCACTTAAATACTACGGTGGGTTATTTATTGGGCGAAACTGATAAAGCTGATTTGTTTAAAGACCCTGTAATGCTTCAACGACTTGCCGAACTGGATAAAATGGAAAGTT
>JBATLS010000024.1:0-5441 GCA_049289435.1 Saprospiraceae bacterium
GGACAGAATGATGCGATGCAAAATCGTGATACGAAATCACGATTTAATGAAGGAACCAATCAAGCATTTGATTGGATGGGCGGTTTTCGCAGTTCCTTCGTTATCGAATAAAACCTTTTACTCGATTCTCCTCATTTGACGAGAACACTCAGTCATCTTGTCAAAAAATAAATTTGCTCGTTTTCGCTCAAACATGACAATTTAAACATACTCTAAGTAAAATTTTGACATAATTCTAAAAAAATATATTTATTATTCGTTAATTTAATTATTTTTACACTTTATATGTATATTTTGTAATACAAATCAAATTTATATTCCCATACCAAACTCATATCCCGTATTTTATTTTCTTAATTATTAAAAATCATTTATTATGAACACCAACAAAATTTTAGTGGCGGCATTGGTAGGTGGGGTATTTTCCTTCTTATTCGGATGGCTGGTTTTTGGAATTCTTTTTCCAGACATTATGCACATCGATTTGCCAGGTTTTACGAAACCTGAAGCAGAATTTTCAATGGTATCTATGGCAATCTCTAATTTGATTTGGGGTCTATTATTAGCTTTTATTTTTGTCCATTGGGCCAACATATCTACATGGATAGGTGGTGCAAAAGCAGGAGCTATTCTGGGTCTTTTGATTAGCGCAGCCTATGATACAGGTTTTTTCGCTATGACCAATATGTTTACCATGAATAGTATGCTCATAGATATAGCAGTGAATACTGTCTTTGTAGCAATCATTGGTGCTGTCATGGGATGGTGGCTGGGCAGGAAGTAAATATGAGTCTTTCAAATTTTTATGAATTAATCGACTTGCCTTATAAATACATGTATTAATCAGAAAAAAGGTAACCTATTATTTCAAAAAGTTTACACATCGAATTTTACTGTGATTAAATAAGAAAGAGATAAAGTAGTCAATATTTTATCTCTTTTTATTTATACTTCAAATAATTCGCTCAATGAATATCTTATTCTTTTAATTGCACTTGACAATATATTGCTTTTATTAGAATCAAATTCGTGATAAAATGAATTAGAATTAAGTATTGATATATCAGATGATCAGAAACTGCTTTAAATATTCGAAATTTATACAATGATTAAAACATATTTTAGGATTCATTAGTCAAAAAAAAATCTCTGTAAATTGCTACTTTATGTGACGAAAATCATTGCTAATAATGACAGGCAATACCCTATAAAATTTATTTATCTTATATTTTTGTACATGAGAAAATAGAAATCAAATGTATTTGACTATATCTGTACTTGTATTTATGATAAAAATATAAGAAGATGAAAGCTAAAATACTAATTACTTTTGGCATAATTCTTTTGGGAATCTTTCAATTTTATTCTCAGAATAGCATCGTAGCTTCTGGAGGTGATTCAAAAGGAAATGGAGGTTCGGTCAGTTTTTCAATTGGCCAAATAGCAACTTCATATATTACTGGACAAAATGGAATAGTTAGTGAGGGAGTACAATACCCTTACGAAATCTATATTATAAATGATGTGGATAACCTGATGATTGGTTTGGCCATTTATCCTAATCCTGTAGCAGATGATTTAATATTGAAATTCACAGGTATTATATCTGATGCCACTTCCATAATGATAAGTAACATTGATGGACAGGTGTTGGGCTTCAAAGATATTACAGATTTAGAAACCTACATTGATATGGGTGGTTTTCCACCATCAACTTACTTTCTTAGTCTGATTTATAAAAAAAGACTTTTGAAAACATTCAAAATTATAAAAAATAAAAAGTGATGAAATAGAAATAAAAATTATCATGGTTTATTTTATTCAATTCAAAATGATTGCTTTTTGATCAATTTCGATTGCGCTCGGGACTCATCTGAATTTTCATGAACAATTAAATTTAATGAGATGAAAAAATGTATCTTTCTAATTTTGTCTATGCTGATGTTCATTCCTGCTATTTTTGCGCAGGCTCCAGCTAAAATGAATTACCAGGCAGTGATCCGATCATCTGATGGGATCCTGGTTAAAAACAATCAAGTGAAAACTCGCATCTATATCATAAAAGAAAATGAATTTGGTGCAGCTGTATATGTAGAAACCCACTCTGTAAAAACGAATGAAAATGGTTTAGCTACTTTAATTATAGGAAATGGCGATCCTGTTTTGGGAAGTTTTAAGAATATAGATTGGGCGAATGGGCCATATTTTATGAAAACTGAAACAGATCCGAACGGAGGAAATAATTACAGTATTGCGGGAACAAGTGAATTATTGAGTGTTCCTTTTGCATTATACGCTGCGAATGGAGGTATACCTGGCCCACAAGGTATTAAAGGTGACACTGGAGCTCAAGGATCAAAAGGGGATCAAGGTTTGCAGGGTCCACAAGGTATTCAAGGAGTGAAAGGTGACATTGGTCCACAAGGGCCTCAAGGAATAAAAGGGGATACAGGTCCTCAGGGTTCTGATGGGACTGGTTATTGGACAAAAACAAATGAACACATATTCTATAGTACAGGAAATGTAGGTATTGGTACAAACAATCCTTTGAGCAGACTTTCTTTAAAAGGTGATTTCAGTCTATTGGATTATTCTGGAGATGAAAGATTTAATTTTTCTGACCTTGGATTTATGAAAATAAATGGACTGAAAGGAAAAACAAACTTTTTGGTTTCTTCTCCGACAACTGATCCCAACAGTCCGTTTTTGGGGCTGATGGACAGTCAGGGAGATATGAAAGTAGAATTAGGGGTATATTCTGATAAAGACGGGTATGGTAGGCTATTGGGCTCTAATGGTCAAGTGAATATTCTATTAACTTCAAAAAATAATGACTATGATAAAGGTTGGATTGGGGTATTTGATGAATCTGGAACCAGTCGTTCGCAAATTACTATAGCTGAATCCGGTGCAGGTTTAATTTATCTAAATGGTCAAAATGGTAACGAAAATATCTATTTAGGTAATCTTGAAAACAACCCCAACAGAGGATTTATAAGCGTTAGAAATGAAACAGGTAGTTCGTTGGCCAGACTATATGTTGGTTCGTTTGGGTCAGGAAATTTGTGGACTTATGGACCTAATAATAGCCCAAATGTGGCAATAAGTGATGTATCATCATATCCAAACCATGGATGGGTATCAGTTTTGGATGCCTCTGGTGTAAGTAAGGCCGGAATGTATGTAAATAATGCAGGTCAAGGTCAAATTTTTGCTGATATAAAGAATTTTAAAATGGATAATCCAGAAGATGATCAGACAAGTATCTGGTATGCATCACTGGAAGGCCCTGAAGCAGGAGCATATGAGCGAGGAACGGCTAAACTCAAAAACGGAGAGATATTCATTTCATACTCGGATCACTACAAAATGGTGGCAAACACTTCCGCTGTGACAGTACTACTTACTCCCAACTGGTCTGATACATATGGTCTCGCAGTTGTTGAAAAAGATGAGCATGGATTTAAAGTCAAAGAATTAAAGAATGGTGATGGAAATTTCTCTTTTGACTGGGAAGTCAAAGCCGTTAGGAAAGGGTATGAAAATTATCAGGTAATCAGAAAAAATGAAAATAGTATGCACCCAGCTAATGAAAACCTTGAAAATAGTCAATACAGACAATCTACATCCAAAAATTAATATTTTGAAATTTGCTTAAACAGAAGGCAAATAATGGTTTATGCTTCTATTCGCTAAAATCCACATCATCTACATCTGATTCATAACCAACGATGTCAGGCATGTATAAATATTGGAATGATCTCATGTAGGTCAAATAAAATGAAGGTAAACCTGAATAAAATGGTGTAAAAGCATACTAAATATTGGGTGGAACCACTGTCCATGACCGTGCGGCAGATATCCTATCGTAGTGGACTAATTCACTCATATGCCCTGAATGATTATCCAACAAAAAAGTTGATCTCCAAGTTCTGACATAGGCTGACACATCTTTAGTTTTACAGATGCCATGGATGATGACCTAATCATTTTTAAAAAAAATGAAGGATTTATCATACATTTTTGACTGTCAGAGTAGAAATATGGTAAAATATCATACGATTATACCAAATAATTAGAAAAATTGTAAGGATATTGCCTTTCATCAAAAATAAAATCTTACTTTTGTGCTCATTTTTCATTAATAAAATTTTATCACAATGATTGCAATCGTAAATATAGCTGGTCAGCAATTTAAAGTGACAGAAGGTCAAGAGCTTTTTGTCCACCAGTTAGAAGCCGAAGCAGGGTCATCTGTGTCTTTCGATCAGGTAATGATGTTGGACAATGATGGAGCTGTATCAGTAGGCACGCCGGTATTGAGCAATGCCAAAGTAAATGCCACGGTCATCGGCAACCAGAAAGGTGACAAAGTCATCGTTTTCAAAAAGAAAAGACGTAAAGGTTATCAAAAGAAAAACGGACACAGACAAAGTTTTACTAAAATTAAAATTGATTCAATATCTGCGTAGTCATCGACTTTGACAGATCATTATCTAAAAACAAAATCAAAAAATAATGGCTCATAAAAAAGGAGTCGGTAGTTCGGACAACGGACGCGACAGTCATAGTAAAAGATTAGGAGTAAAACTCTTTGGAGGTCAATTGGCCAAAGCCGGCAATATCCTGGTAAGACAAAGAGGCACTAAATTTCACGCTGGAGAAAATGCATATTTGGGCAAAGACTTTACAGTACATGCTCAGGTAGCAGGCACAGTAGCTTTCAAAAGAGGTAAGGATAACAGAACCTGGATCAGCATCATCCCTTTTGAGCAACCAGTAGAAGAAACGGTAGCAAAAGTAGCACCAGTAAAAGCAGCACCTGCTCCGGCACCTGCTCCAGTGGCTACTTCAGAAGAAGAGTAAGTATTAGCGTAGTTTGATATTTTTTTGAATACGTCTGCCAAAATCGATTTACTATTAGGTAAGGGTAATTCAAATAATTAAATTAGCATTAGGAAAAGGATCAGAACACCCATTCTGGTCCTTTTTTATTGTCGTAGTGATTTATTCTTAAATGAGTATTTATACTAAAAAAGAAATTATTTAGGTCAGTGGTCTGATTGTACGGCTGCTCCGAGGTATACGAGCATGTAAAGAAACTTAGTAATATAGTTTTACCACAAAGTGCACTAAGGTTATAAGTTTTACCACAAAGTGCACAAAGGTTATAAGTTTTACCACAAAGTACGCAAAGGTTATAAGTTTTACCACAAAGTGCACAAAGTGCACAAAGGTTATAAGTTTTACCACAAAGTGCACAAAGGTTATAAGTTTTAACACAAAGTGCACAAAGGTTATAAATTTTACCGCTAAGTGCACAAAGGAAAAACACAAAAGAAGCAATAATACAGTTTTTAATAAATTTGGTATAAGAAGCAAAAATCCTTCCTTCTTGCATCTGAAGTGGATAAAAACAATTCACAGGTCTCGGTACCTAA
>JBATLS010000025.1:0-3744 GCA_049289435.1 Saprospiraceae bacterium
TGAAAAGACCCAATTTTACACTCAGCAATATTCTGAACTTCGTTTCAGGATACTACAAAATGACAACAAGGGCATTCTCGATTCTTTTAACCATTACTCTCATATATTCAAATATTCAAGCGCAACCTGTAAATTGTGACATCATTTTGGCATGTAACAATGGAGTGCAAATCTCACTAGATGATGATTGTACCATGGACATAGCACCCAACATGATGGTCAAACAGTTGCTTTACGGTAATGATTCTTATGATGTAGAGGCAAAGTTGCCAAATGGCACCGCACTTCCACAATATACTGTCGGATTTGATGCAAGCAGCAGACCTATTAGGAGAGTCTCTATCAACAGAAGCCATATTGGTCTTCTGCTTGAAGTAAGAGTGACATTAAGAGGATGTGCCAACTCTTGCTGGGGAAGTGCAAAGATAGAAGATAAACTTGCACCTGTGATTGCTACTTGTCCATGTGAAGAGCGCATTACCAGATTGGATGGAAATATAAGCAGCTCAGCCGATCCATCATATAGCAGACCAAATGACGTGGCCAATTGCCCTACCACTACACCTGCTGTAGCTGGAGTGTTTTATGAGACCAGAACTTTTGCTTTGGACTCAGCTGGTATAGTGGATATAAGTACTGTCAGCCCTAGTGTGAGATTTGCACTATATACTGGTACTTTCAATCCTGCTGCACCATGCACTGGACTTGTAGTGTCTAATGTCACCAATTATTCAGCGATGTTATTGGCTGCAGTAAATTATACTTTGGTGATTAGTAGTGTTGCAAATTCCACTCCTTCGGATGGTATAGATTTTACACTGTATATCAATAACCGATCAGGAAATGTCAAGTCATCAACATCTGCTTCGGTTTGTACTAGGACCTGCAATCAGGAATCAGCCTTACTGAGTGAAACAGCTATCAATGCTCCAGACAGACCAAAATTTACTGACAATTGCAGTGGTGCTTTGTGGATACCAACCACTACTTTGGGTGGTACCATCAATTTTAACTCGACAAGTATTGTATTGAACGGTGGAACTTTAGCACCTTCTACACCAATAGAAACTACAGCAAAAATTTGTTTTACAACACCCGTCTCTCAGACTTTTACATTTGACTGGACGGCAGCTATTATACCAAATACAGCAACAGATCCGGCATTTTTTACCATCAATGGCGGTGCGCCGACCTACTTGTCTAACGCTGCATTATCAGGGCAAAATATAAATATTGTTCTCACATTGGGTGATGTGCTTTGCTTTGAAGTGGGCAGCAACAATAGTGGGGCTAGTAATACTCTTACTTTGACAAATATCAGATTGAGCAAAGTCTTTCCAGAATTGGTATATACCAAGTTTGACTCTACTACATTGCTTCAGTGTAGCGACGCATATGCTAAGATCGTCAGAAGACGGTGGACTGCGACCGACCCTAGTGGCAATGTGTCCGCCATAAAAACACAATTCTTCTACATCAAAAGATTAACTTTGGCTGACGTAAAATGTCCGGAGGACTGGATTAAAGAGTGTGGTACTTCATATGCAACTTTACCTAATGGTGCACCAACACCAGCGGTAAGTGGGCAACCAGACATCGTAGGCTGTCAAAATGTTCAGGTGTATTATGACGATGTAGTATTTAAACTATGTGGCCCTGGTATAAAAGTATTCAGACAGTGGACCATCATAGATTGGTGCTCAGGTGACGAAAAAACTTGCGCCCAAACTATTAAGGTAGAGGATCATTTTGCCCCGCTGATTGATGTGGCTCAACCTTTCAATTCGCCTATATGCTTTTTTGTGGCCGGTGAATTGGGAGCTTTAGGTTCTCCTAAACCATCAGTGGCAATAGTAGGTACAGACGCTAATACATGTCTTGGAAAGCCGTGGACAGTAGCAACACCATCTTTATTAAGCGATGCTTGCTCCCCTAGTTCTAAACTTTCTTGGTATGTTAAATTTAAGAAAAGTGATGGGTCGTGCTTTGATCCTGATGAATCCCAACCATTTATCACTGCAGATGCCACAACGGCTGTAACGGGAACACCTGGTACCTCTAATTATCGAATAGTAGGTTTGCCATTGGGCAGAACTTGGATTAGATATTACGCATATGATGAATGTGGAAATGAAAGAACCGTGACCGTAGAATTAGATGTAGTAGATAATACTCCGCCTACGGCCATCTGTGAAGACGAAACAGTAATCTCTATTGATGATACTGGCTGGGGGGTACTATTAGCGACATCTCTTGACGATCACAGTATAGACAATTGTGGATCTATCACAAAATATGAAGTCCGACGCAAGACAAGCACTTGTCCAGGTTATGCTACAGACCTTAACTTTGGGCCAAGTGTCAGATTTTGCTGCGCAGATGTGACAGCCGTAGCTTCATATATACCAGTAGTATTGAGAGTGTATGATGCAGCAGGCAATTTTAACGAATGCGAAACCACTGTTAAAGTGCAGAATAAGAGACCTCCTGCCATTTCATGCCCCGCACCAGTACAATTAATTTGTGGTGACAGCCGTATCACAGACTTTGTCAATGGAGCTTTGACCAATGATCCATCTTTTGGGATACCTACTTTGTCTGGTGCTTGCAATGACACCAGATTTGAGAGCAAAATCAAATCGACCAATATCAACCCTAAGTGTGGTACAGGTACGATTACAAAAACTTGGTCTTCTGTGTCAAATCCCGCTGTCTCTTGCGATCAGGTGCTGACCGTAGTTTCACCCGCATTTTCTAGTTCTAGTGTGGTGTTTCCAAATGATACAGTGATCGCAACATGTGATTTGACGAAAGTCACACCTGATGTATTAAACAGCAAACCTGTGGTAGATAAATTAAGTTGCAGAGACGTAGGGATTTCATTTACTGATCAGACCTTTGACAATGTCGCAGGAGCATGTATCAAAATATTGAGAACATGGAGAGTGATAGATTGGTGCAGTTATGCAACCAATGGTGTCATAGCCGAAAAAGTCCAAACCATCAAGTTGACTGGGTCAGGAGGAGCTGTGTTTACAGGTTGTACCAACCAAAGCATAAATGCTGATCCCGGTGCATGTGATAAGGTGGTTACATTGACTGCCAATGCTACAGATGCCTGTACAAATCCCTTGGATCTGGTGTACACTTGGTCACTTGACTTAGGCAAAAATGGAAGTATAGACGTGTCAGGCAGTGGCAAGAGTTTTACAAGGACGCTACCAGCAGGCACGCATAGAGTTACTTTTACTGTGGTCAACAAGTGTGGTACTCCGTCATCATGCAGTTATGATGTGACCATAATTTCTAATAAAAAGCCTACTCCTGTATGCTTAAGAGAAGTGGTATGGGTGATGGGTTCTACAAAATCAACAGTAGTATGGGCAAGCGATTTCAACCTTAAGAGCGAAAACAATTGCGGTAGTGGAAGACTGACGTACTCCTTTACTACCAATCGCGCAGATTCGTCTCGTACATTCACTTGCGCAGATATACCCAATGGACAGGTAGCCACTATTCCGCTCAAGATGTATGTCTTTGATACCAATGGAAACTTTGATTTCTGTGATGTCAACTTGATATTGCAAGATTCACCTTTGACCAATGCATGTACAGATATTCCAGGCTTATTACCAACAGTATCAGGCAAAATAGTCACAGAAGCAAAAGAAGGAGTCAGTGAGATCATGGTAGAATTGACCAACATGAATAAAAATAGTGAGATTCAGGATATGACCAAAACTA
>JBATLS010000026.1:0-1822 GCA_049289435.1 Saprospiraceae bacterium
AAAGTTGAAACGACGCTCCAGACTTACATCCAAGGCAGTGTTGCTAATCTCTGAAAGCCCTGCCTGATTGAGATAAGCGGATTGTATGCCATGGACATTGACCCCTGCACGTCCATACCCCAAAAAATTAGCACCTCCAAGAGTGGTAAACCCCGACTGAGCATACGCTAAGGAGTAAAGAGATATTAATAAAACAAGTATTTTCCAGCGCAAAATCATATTTTTTACATCATATTTCGGTCTAAAAGTACAAAACAACTTACTTTTGGAGCAATATATGCATGGTTTATTTTTTATTTTCCTTGTTCTGTTTTACCTGTGCCTAAAATACTTCTACCCATTAATTGTAAATAATCCCATCATTTATGAATTCAAGATTAATGTCTCCTACTAATCACCCTTCTATTTTTTATCGAATAGCTACCAATACAGATGCCAGCGATATTAGAAAGATCATATTTGACACATTGGATGCCTATGGGTTGGCTTTGGATGCTGCTGTTACAGATTCGGATCTTTATGATATTGAGCATTATTACCCTGATGGCACATTTTGGGTATTGGTTGACGAACATGACACGATCAAGGGTAGTTTTGCTCTGTATCGTGAAAATGACAAAACTGTGGAGATTCGAAAGATGTATTTTGATCCGTCTATCCGTGGATTAGGCCTTGGGATATGGGCTATGCATTGGTTGCTCCAAAAAGCTGTAAGTTTGGGTTACCATAGGGCGCAACTCGAAACAGCATCGGTGCTGAAGGAAGCCATACAACTGTACAAAAAAATGGGATTTGTGGAGATCACTGGTACTTGCCATTCGCATAGATGTGATGTCTTGATGGAGAAAATGTTGTAAATTATAGATAAGGCCTTAGTACCAGTCTGTGATATTGGGAAAAATGAATTTATCCAAAAATTGTGATTTATTTACTCTGTCGCTGCAATATCCACACTTAAGATAAATCGTCATATCTTATTTTTGTCAAAATGTAAAAGGACTCCTCCAACAAAATATTTAAGAAATCTTTCAAACGATATCGCAAAAAAAATGTTTTAAGGTTGTCATACTCTTAATGCAATAAAAAATATTTTGAAAAATATATTTAAAATACTTCTCATGACTCTTTTGATTCAATCTTGTAAAGCCAAGGTGGAAAAGAGTTCAATCAATTCATCAAATTGGGCAAAAAGAACAATGGAATCTGAGATAGCTGACACTTTGATACTTGGCACGACTTACCTTTCGGTTTATTCTCAGATTTATAGCCAAACAGAACATAGAACTCATGATTTGACAGTAACCACAAGCATAAGAAATACAAATAGGACAGATACTGTGTATATAAATAAGGCTGAATATTTTGACACTCACGGAAGGTCCATAAGGTCTTATTTTCCTAAAACAATATTCATAGCTCCATTGGAAACCGTCGAAATTATCATCGATCAAGAAGACCAAGAAGGTGGTACAGGGGCTAATTTTCTCTTTGACTGGGCAATAAAACCTAATTCAAATGATCCGTTTTTTGAAGCCGTTATGATTTCAACGTCTGGGCAACAAGGGCTTTCATTTACCACGCATGGCAAAAAATTAAACTATCATGGCGACTGAAATATTTACCAAAATATTATTTCTGATCGCAGTAATAGACCCACTTGGCTCGGTTCCAGTATATTTGGAAGCAACTAAGCATTTTGATTTAAGGCACAAAAGAAAGATTGCCATGCGAGCCTCATTCGTTGCATTTTTAATTTTACTGTTCTTCATTTTAGTAGGTCAGATTATTCTCGAAGGAAGGGATGTTTCGTTGGATGCATTTC
>JBATLS010000027.1:0-2561 GCA_049289435.1 Saprospiraceae bacterium
ATAACTCGCAGAGGCATCTTATGGCTAATGAATTTTGGAGTCTAGGCTTCAATGATACCGTATTTATCTCCTCTATTTCAGGAGGTGGTTCGGGCGAATTGCTGGATTTGGTAGCAGAATATCTACCAGAAAACGTGTCGGACGAATCAGACAAGCTCAATCAGGAAATCCCGAAGATAGCTATAGTAGGCCAACCCAATGTTGGAAAATCATCTATGACCAATGCACTCATGGGTGAGGAGCGCAATATTGTCACCGACATCCCGGGCACAACACGAGACTCGATATATACCCTGTACAATAAATTTGATAAACAGTTTTACCTCATCGATACTGCAGGTATCAGAAAGAAGGCTAGGGTACACGAAGATCTGGAATTTTATTCGGTCATCAGAGCCATCAAAGCAATAGAAGAAGCGGACGTTTGCTTACTGATGCTGGATGCTACAGTAGGCATAGAGTCGCAGGATCTCAGTATATTGGGATTGATCCAAAAACGTAAAAAAGGGTTGGTCATATTGGTCAATAAATGGGATCTCATCGCCAAGGAAACCAACACAGCTCGCGATTTTGAAAAAAACCTGAAAGAAAAAATTGCGCCATTCAATGATGTGCCAGTATTGTTTACATCAGTCCTGGATAAACAAAGGATCTACAAAACGGTAGAAGTAGCATTGAAAGTCAATGAGAATAGGACTCAAAAAATAAAAACTTCAGTATTGAACGATCTGATGCTGGATATCATCGAAAAAAATCCACCACCTTCACATAGGGGCAAATACATCAAGATTAAGTATGTCACTCAATTGCCTGTGTATTACCCATCTTTTGTGTTTTACTGCAATTTTCCAGATCATGTAAAGCCAAGTTACAGAAACTTTTTAGAAAATCAACTGCGCAAAAATTTTGATCTTTCAGGTGTATCTATTAGCGTTTACTTCAGAGAAAAATAATCTATAATGGCTTGGATTAAAACAAAACTTGACGGAGTGTGGGTATTCGAGCCCAAAATATGGCCTGACCAAAGGGGATATTTTCTGGAATCTTTCAATAAATCTTCCCTTCCAGTTGAGCTCCAAAACATATCTTTTGTGCAGGACAATGAGGCCAAATCACAAAGAGGCGTTTTGAGAGGGCTGCATTATCAAATGCCCCCCTTCGCCCAATCTAAACTGGTCAGGTGTGTCACGGGAGAAGTACTCGATATCATCGTAGATATCAGGCCAGAATCAAAAACTTATGGTCAGTCACTGTCGGTCATCCTCAATGAAATCAACAAAAAGCAACTCTTTGTGCCACAAGGATTTGCTCATGGGTATGTTGTACTTTCTGAGACAGCCATCTTTGCTTACAAATGTGATCAATACTATCACCCGCCAACGGAAGGAGGTATCCGATATGATGACCCAAATTTGGCACTCAATTGGTTGGTAAAAACTTCAGAATTGGTCGTATCCGAAAAGGACAAAATGCTGCCCAATTTTGGACAACATAAACCTTTTGTTTGCCAGTAATGAAGCAATAAGCCATGAATAATCGGACGCTAAAAAAAATAAAAATTGGGGTTTTGGGTGCTGATGGCCAGCTTGGTATGGAATTAAGGCATATCGCTCCTGGTCAGGAACATATCCATTTTGATTTTTTTAGCAAAAGTCAATTAGATATCACCAATGTCAAAGATGTCAAACAAAACATTGCCACCAATGTGTATGATTATATCATCAATTGTGCCGCTTATACAGCAGTAGATAAAGCCGAAACGGATATCGATCGTTGTCACAACATCAACGTCGAAGGGTGCAAAAACATAGTGAGCGCTTTGGAAAACAGTCCTACTAAGGTAGTTTATATCTCCTCTGACTACGTATATCACACCTACGATGGGTTTCCACTCAAAGAAGACCATCAGACAGCACCAAAGGGAATCTATGCTCAATCAAAATTGGAAGGTGAGCAGGTGTTTCGCAATGCTAAAATTCCTACCCTTATACTTCGCACATCTTGGGTGATATCTTCGTATGGGCACAATTTTGTCAAAACCATGCTTAGATTGGGCAAAGAAAAAACCACATTAAACGTTGTAAATGACCAATACGGAGCACCAACCTATGCTCGGCATCTTGCTTCAGCAATCGTTGATATCATCAGTGATGATCACCTGAAACAAGACGCAAAAAATAGAAAATTTGACGATACCTACAATTTTGCCAATGAAGGTTTTGTAACCTGGTGTGATATAGCGAGTTATGTAATGAAAATTGCTCAATTAAACTGTAAAATACTTCCAATCTCCACCCAAGACTACCCTACCCCGGCTCTACGACCTCAATGGAGCGTCATGTCAAAGGCAAAGATCAAAAAAGCATACTACTTAGAAATACAGCATTGGACGAATGGTGTGAAAGAATGTATAGAAGCGATGGAATGACGAAATACGAGGTACGAAATACGAAATACGAGGTACGAGGTACGAGGTACGAAATACGAGGTACGAAATACGAAATACGATTTTGGATTTTGGATTTTGGGAGTGTGCGTGCCTGAAAGCTAATCCCGATAGC